>JAQGKH010000099.1 GCA_028290225.1 Devosia sp.
GGTATTACGACGGCGCCGAGGTGTTCCGCGCCGCAACGCCCGACGACATGCACAAGCCCATGTATATGATCGCCAACCTGGCGGTGGGGGGCTGGGCCGGCACGCCGGCGGCGGCGGCCTTCCCGGCCGAAATGCAGATCGACTATATCCGCGCTTATGCCCATCTCGACAGCGAGGTGTCGGCGCCCGGCTTCAGCTTGCGCCTGCCGGCCAATGTGGACGGGCTGTTCAGCCAGATGGATGGGCGCGGCGCGAGGACGGTGTGGGACTGGACCACGCGCATGACGCCGAGCGAGGAAAAGGCGCGGCTGGGCGGGGAATGGTCGCGCATCCTGACCGGCAACGACAAGAACAATTATCTCGAAGGCTCCAACGCCCAATATAACGAGCTCAATGGCGGGCGCGGCAACGACGTGCTCAAGGGCAATGGCGGGATCGACGTGTTCGTGTTCGAGGCCGGGCATGGCAATGACCGGGTGCTGGATTTTTCCCAGGTGACGGGCAACAGCGACAAGATCCAGCTCAAGGGCTTTGCCTTTGACAGCTTTGCCGAACTCGAGCCGTATATGCACCAGCATGGCAGCGATACGCTGATCCAGCTGGGGGCGGACCAGTTCCTGTTGCTGGACGACACGGATGTGGACCTGCTGGTGCCATCGAGCTTTGTGTTCATGGAGTAAGGGGCGCGCTTTGGGGCAAACCCGGGTTGGGAGCGGGCGCCGCGGGAACGAACCGGGCGCCCGCGCCATTGGGCAAGAACGCAGACTCAACCGGCGGCCGGATTGATCCAGCGGTTCGATACCGGCCATCCGGCAGCGCCCAGGCATGGAGCAATGCAGTGAGCTTTCCCCCCATCGATCCCAGCCCCACGGCACCCGATCCGGGGCCGGTGCCGCCCTTGTTTCCCCGGCCCATCGATGATGCGCCCAAAAACGACGACACCATGCCGGCGCCCGACAAGAACAACCCGATCGACAACCCCGCGCCGGGCCCGAGCATGCCGCCCGAGCGGGCGCCGTTTCCCGATACTCCGACGCGGTGAAGATCGCGACGTTCAACGTCAATGGCGTCAATGGGCGCTTGCCCGTGCTGCTGCGCTGGCTGGAGGAAGCGGCGCCCGACGTGGTGTGCCTGCAGGAGCTCAAGGCGCCCGATGAGCGGTTTCCCCGCGCGGCCATCGAGCAGGCCGGCTATGGCGCCATCTGGCTGGGGCAGAAAAGCTGGAACGGGGTGGCGATCCTGGCGCGGGGCACCGAGCCGGTGGCGACACGGCGGGGCCTGCCGGCCGATGCCGATGATGTGCAGAGCCGCTATATCGAGGCGGCCGTGGGGGGTGTGCTGGTGGGGTGCCTGTATCTGCCCAATGGCAATCCGGCGCCGGGGCCGAAATGGGACTACAAGCTGGCCTGGTTCGAGCGCTTTGCCCGGCATGCGGGGGAACTGCTCGCGGCGGGGGTGCCGGCGGTGCTGGCCGGGGATTACAATGTGATGCCCACCGAGCTGGATGTGTACAAGCCCGAGCGCTGGACCCGCGACGCGCTGTTCCGGCCCGAGGTGCGGGCGGCGTTTCAGGCGATCCTGGCGCAAGGCTGGACCGATGCGCTGCGCACGCGGCATCCCGGGGAGCGGATCTACACGTTCTGGGATTATTTCCGCAACGCCTATGAGCGCGATGCCGGGCTGCGGATTGATCACCTGCTCGTGTCGCCCTCACTGCTGCCGCGCCTCACCGATGCGGGGGTGGACCGGCAGGTGCGCGGCTGGGACAAGGCAAGCGATCATGCGCCGACATGGATTGAGCTGGGGTAGGCGGCGGGGAATGATCCGCTGGTGCCAGTCCGTCTAGTCGGGAAGCCGAATACTGTAGGTTATGCTTTCGATCTCAAGATGAAGCTCCTGCTTGGCAAGCCAGCGGCCAGAGTGTCGGCTGTTATCTCAAGCCCAAATCGTTACGCGGATACTTTTGGCCGGCAATGCGAATGGACTTGCGAAGCGCGTAGCCTGGTAGATAATCGGCCGTAGCGTCGCAACGTGAGTTTTTCATCATCGGGGCCACTCCGAAGAGGGCCGTGGTGGTTAAAAGGAGAGCTTAGATGCTTAACGCGTCCCGCAGATTAACATCTACAGTCGCTGGGATATTGCTTTGTGCTGCTGCAGCCGTGCCTGCTCTGGCTCACCATGGCTGGTCCTGGACAGCCAGTGGGTTCTTCCAGATCGAGGGCGTGATCACCGCCACCTATATCGGCAATCCTCACGCCACGCTCGATGTGGACGTGGAAGGAACAACCTGGCGGGTCGAACTCGCGCCGCCTGGGCCCACTACCCAGGCCGGTTTCACTGAGGACGTCGCGCCTCTAGGCACCGAGGTGATAGCGATCGGCAACAGATCGGTGGATTCTGAAGAAACGCGCATGAAAGCGGTCCGGATCATCATCGACGGCCAGCAATATGATGTTTATCCCAGCCGAGCGCAGGAGATTTGACTGGTCTGCTCGAGCTACTTGAGGCGTCGGCGCTGGCGACCAGTTTGCGTGGATCTTTTGTAGCCTATCCGCTCGTGAACGCGGCCCATATCCTGGCAATTGGGGCGTTGGTGACCTGCGCCGCCCTGATGGATCTGCGGGTCCTCGGGGTGGGGCGCGCATTGCCGAACAAGATGGTCTTGGACCATCTAAGGCC
>JAQGKH010000159.1 GCA_028290225.1 Devosia sp.
GACTTTTCGAAGGTTGCCTTGCCCACCCCATCATAGACCACATCGACGCCCTGCCCGTCCGTAAGCTCACGGACCCGCTGGGCGAAGTCCTCGGTCTTGTAGTTGATCACGGCGTCGCAACCATGCTCGAGTGCGAGCGCAACCTTGTCGTCACTGCCGGCCGTGCCGATGACGCGGGCGCCGAGCGCCTTGGCCCATTGCGTGGCGATAAGCCCAGTGCCGCCAGCAGCAGCATGCCAGAGGATGGTTTGGCCGGAGCTG
The DNA here is from genome assembly GCA_028290225.1 of Devosia sp. Taxonomy (GTDB): domain Bacteria; phylum Pseudomonadota; class Alphaproteobacteria; order Rhizobiales; family Devosiaceae; genus Devosia. The sequence goes on from JAQGKH010000159.1 coordinate 262, forward strand.
AGCGGCCAGGTCTTGTGCAGCAGATAATAGGCGGTAAGGCCCTTGAGCATCACCGCAGCTGCGGTCACGTCATCCACCCCGTTGGGAATGCGCACCACCTGCTCGGCCTTGAGCAGGCGCTGCTCGGCATAAGCGCCAACCTGGCCCTGATAAGCCACGCGGTCGCCCACAGAGAACTCCGTAACCCCCGGTCCAACTTCCGTAACCACGCCCGCACCTTCGTTGCCCGGCACAAATGGTGTCGGCAATTGGTACAAGCCAGATCGCTGATAGGTGTCGATGAAATTCAACCCAATGGCGGTTTGGCGAACCGCAATCTGCCCATTTCCCGGGCTTCCGACCGGCCAGTCAGTCCATTCCAGCACTTCGGAACCGCCGAGCTCGCGGACAAGAATCGCCTTGCTCATCATTCAGCTCCGCGGCTTGCGGGGAGCTGACTTGGGGCCCGACTGAGCCCGGCTCATCGGCGTCGACTTGCTCGTGGAGCGGCTGGTTGCCTCGGCTCCCGAACTCCCGGGAATAGCGCCGCCGGGGCCAGTAAACGGAGCCACGGGCGCAGACTGCCGGGCCTTGCGGCTTTTGGCGATGATGTTGACCGCTTCAACAAGGACCGAGAAGCCCATGGCCGAATAGATGTAGCCCTTGGGGATGTGGAAGCCAAAGCCATCGGCCACCAGCGACATACCGATCAACAGCAGGAAAGCCAGCGCCAGCATCTTGGTGGTGGGATGATCCGCCACGAATTTGGCCACCGGTGCGGAAGCCACGAACATCACGGCGACGGCGACGATCACAGCGGCAATCATCACCTCCACATGGTCTACCATGCCGACCGCGGTAACGATGGAGTCGATCGAGAACACCAGATCGATCAAGATGATCTGGCCGATGACGGCAGCAAATGCAGCCCCGGCCTTCCGCGTCATGTCGGCTTCGTGGGGTTCCTCGATCGCCGCGTGCATTTCGTGGGTGGCCTTGTAAACCAGGAACAAACCACCGGCGATCAGGATGATGTCCTTCCAGGATAGCGCGAGCCCAAAGGCCGTGATCGCCGGCTGGGTCAGGCTGATGATCCAGCTGATGACCAGAAGGAGCAGAATGCGGAAAATGAGAGCCAAGGCCAAGCCCAGCCGACGCGCCTTGTCAGCCTGTTCTTTGGGCAGGCGCGAAACCAGCACGGAGATGAAGACGATATTGTCGATGCCAAGGACGATCTCCATGACCGTCAGAGTGGCAAATGCGATCCAGACATTGGGATCGGCTAACAGTTCCAGCATTTCAGGCTCCAGTTCGAGTCTCAGGTGGTTATATCTAGGATGGCCTGCTTTGAGAGAGAAGTGTGCAACTGCGTTTTTCGTAGGGACCGGACTGCGACAGGTGTTGCGCTCCTTAGGCGCTGGCTTGCCTTGCGACGAGAGTGCTAGTTTGCAGCTTCCATAACGAGGTCTGCCATGCCCCAGATGCCATATGTCAAACCGTGCGACGCCGATGCCGCTGTGGTGGGCGGTGGGCTGGTTGGCATTGCCGCAGCAATTGCGATCGCCAAAGCCGGGCTGAAGGTGATCCATCTGGCGCCGGTCGGGCCGGTTGATCGGCGCACCTCGGCCCTGATGATGCCGAGCGTGGATTTTCTGCGCTCGACCAGCTTGATCGACGATCCCTCCCGTTTGGGCCACCGGCTCAGTGAGATCCGCATTATCGATGCAACAAACCGGCTGCTGCGCTCTCCTGAAACCTTGTTTGAGGCAGGCGAGTCGGGGCTTGAGGCGTTTGGCTGGAATTTCGCCAACCAGCGGCTGCTGGAGCAGTTCCAGCAAAGGGCCGCGGAATTGCCTAATCTGGAAACTCGCCCCCTTGATGTAACCGAGTTCGCGTACGGGCCTGATCAGCCGGAGCTAACGCTGGCCGATGGCTCGGTATTGCAGGTCCCGCTGGTGGTGGGTGCCGATGGCAAGAAATCACTGATCCGGGCGGCCGCCGGCTTTCGAGCGCGTGAAAACGGATTTACCCAGGCCGCGCTGGTGTGCGACCTCGAGCTTGGCCGGCCTCTTGGCGGTTGTTCGGTGGAATTTCACTATCCGCAGGGTCCCTTTACGCTAGTACCGGCGGGAAATAACCGAGCCAATCTGGTCTGGATCGATGATCGGGAGGTGTTGCGGCAAGCCCAGGCTGGTGGCGCTGAGCAGCTCGTGCCGATCTTGCTCAACAAATCGCAGCGCTTGTTCGGCTCAATCACCTTGGCCACTCCGGCGCATGTTTTTCCGCTGAGCACGATCAGCGTAGATCGGGCGGGCTCCCGCGGCGTAGTGCTGGTTGGAGAAGCTGCGCATGCGTTTCCGCCCATCGGAGCCCAGGGGCTCAATCTGGGGCTGCGTGACGTCGCCGACCTCGCCACAGCTCTCCAGGCTGGGTCAACAAGCACGCCGCTGTGGGCCGAGAAGGTCAGCTTTGATTATGCGCAACGGCGGGCAGCCGACCTGGCCCGTACCGGCGGCATGGTCGATGCACTGTTTCGCTCGCTGCTGGCCGAGATGGTGCCGGCCCAGGCGCTACGTTCGGCCGGGCTGTGGGCACTCAAATTGCTGCCAAGCCTGCGGCAGCGGGCGTTTTCACTCGGTATGGGCCAGCGCTGAGATTCAGACAAGCAAAAGGGGCACAGTTGTCCGCGCCCCTTAGCTGAATTGAATTGCCGGCGGCTTACTGAGCAGCAGGCGCTGCAGCGGCGGGCTCGGCACCCGCTGCCGGTGCAGCACCGTCGCCCGGAGCACCGCTGTCGAGCTGGCGGCGCAGTTCCTCGGCACGGTCCTGCAGAACCTGCTCGAGGGCGTTCTCGCCGCTGGTTTCCTGGCGGAACTGGTCGAAAGTCAGCGACGCATCGCCATCGTAAGCCGAGGTGAAGCCTGCCAGGTTGATCTCAATGGTGAGATCTTCGTTCTGGCGGTTCTTGGCGGTGAGCTTAAGCGTGCTGCCCTTCTTGAGCGAATTGACATAGGCTTCGTTGATCACGAGCTGGGTTGCGCAGGAAGTCGGATCGCACAGCATGAACGGCACGCGCACAGGCTTGGAGCCATCGATCTGCCAGGTGAGGCCAAAGGGAAGCAGGACACCAAGCGGCACCGCAGCAACGGCTAGCAGACGGCTCTCCTGGCCCGGATCGTCGCGGAGGAGGAAGGAGCCCAGGAACTGCCCATTAGCGAGCACGACCTGGCGCATGATGCAGGCCTTCTGGTTGTTGGGCAGCGGATCGCAAACCTTGAGCCAGTTCTGGTTCGCTGCGCCGGCCGCGGGTGCTGCAGCTGCGGGAGCGGCAGCGTCGGGCGCCGCGGGTGCTTCAGCAGCAGGAGCGGCGGGTGCGGGCGTCTCCTGCGCAAATGCGGATAGAGGCGAGAGCATGAGCGCGGCCGCTGCCAAACCGGCAACGAGAGGTTTCCTGAAGATCATAAACGTTCCTTGGCTTTCTGGCGGAGCCGGTGACAGGTGCCACCCAATTCTTGGTAGCCCTTCAAGTGCTGAAATCGGGCAATAACATGACGACCTTGCCAAAGGATTATGCCGGCGCGGTCACGCGGAAGGGTCGGCAAGCTTGGCAAGGCGGGAGAGAATGGCGGCAGCGCCCTTGAGGCGCGCCTCGGGCGTGGGCCAATTGCGGGCGAATACGAGCTTCTGGTCGGGCTTGACGCGAACCTGGCTGGCAGGGTCGGAAACGAGGCGCACCAGAGCGGTGGGGTTGGGGAATTCATTGTTGCGCAATGTCAGGACAGCGCCCTTGGGGCCGGCATCGACCTTTTCCACATTGGCCTTTCGGCACAGGGCCTTGACGAGAATAACCTTGAGCAGCGCTTCCACCTCTTCGGGCAATGGACCGAAGCGATCGATGAGTTCGGCACCGGCCGCATCGATGTCGCGGATATCGGTGAGATCCCCGAGGCGTCGGTAGAGCTGCATGCGCAACTGCAAGTCGGGCACATAGTGCTCGGGGATCATCACGGGCATGCCCAGGGAAATTTGCGGGCTCCACTCGTTGGTGTCCTCGTAGTCCCCGTCCCCATTCTTGAGGTTCGCGACAGCTTCTTCGAGCATGGCCTGATAAAGCTCATAGCCGACCTCGCGGATATGGCCGGACTGCTCGTCGCCAAGGAGATTGCCGGCGCCGCGAATATCGAGGTCGTGGCTGGCCAACTGGAAGCCCGCTCCAAGCGATTCGAGGGACTGCAACACGCCCAGCCGGCGCTCGGCGGTGTCGGTGAGCTTGCGGTCTGGCGGGACGGTGAACAGAGCGTAGGCCCGGGCCTTGGCGCGGCCGATCCGGCCACGGATCTGATAGAGCTGGGCCAAGCCAAAATTATCGGCGCGGTGCACGATCAAAGTGTTGGCATTAGGAATATCGAGGCCGGATTCAACGATGGTGGTCGCGACCAGTACGTCGAACTTGCCGTCATAGAACGTGTTCATGATGTCATCGAGTTCGCCTGGGGCCATCTGACCGTTGGCGACAACGAAGCTGACCTCAGGCACTTGCTGGCGCAAGAAATCGGCGATTTCCGCCTGATCCTTGATGCGCGGCACCACATAAAAGCTCTGTCCACCCCGGTACTTTTCGCGCAGCAGCGCTTCGCGGATCGACAGCGGATCGAAAGGCGAGATGAAGGTGCGGATGGCCAGGCGATCCACCGGCGGGGTCGCCAGCAGCGACAGGTCGCGCACGCCGGTCAGCGCCAGCTGCAGGGTGCGCGGAATGGGGGTGGCGGTGAGGGTCAGGACGTGGACATTGGCCTTGAGCTCCTTGAGGCGCTCCTTGTGGCCCACGCCGAAGTGCTGCTCTTCATCGATGATGAGCAGACCCAGATCCCTGAACTTGATGGTCTTGGACAACAGGGCATGGGTGCCAACGACGATATCGACCTGCCCGTCGGCCAGCCCTTCCTTGGTGGCCTTGAGTTCGGCAGCGGAGACCATGCGCGAAGCGTGACGAACCCGTACCGGCAGGCCGGCAAAGCGTTCCGAAAAGGTCTTGAAGTGCTGACGAGCGAGCAGCGTTGTTGGTACCACGATGGCGACCTGTTTGCCCGATAGTGCGACGGCAAACGCGGCCCGCAAGGCCACTTCGGTCTTGCCGAAGCCGACATCGCCGCACACCAGTCGGTCCATGACGCGGCCGGAGGTGACATCATCGAACACCGCTTCGATGGCGGCCATCTGGTCCTCGGTTTCCTCATAGGGGAAACGCGCAGCGAACTCGTCGTAGGCGCCGGGATTGATCTCTACCACATCGGCGCGCGTAAGCTGACGCTCGGCAGCGATCTTGATGAGCTGTTCCGCCATTTCGCGGATGCGCTGCTTGAGGCGGCCCTTCTTGGCCTGCCAGGCGACGCCGCCCAGCTTGTCGAGCGCGGTGCTGGAGTCATCGGCGCCGTAGCGCGACAGCAGCTCGATATTCTCGACGGGCAGATAAAGCTTGGTGTCACCGGCATATTCCAGCTCCACACATTCATGGGGGGCGCCGCCCGCCTCGATGACCTTGAGGCCGAGGAAGCGCCCAATGCCGTGATCAACATGCACGACAAGGTCGCCGGCGGCGAGGCTTGCCGCTTCGGTCAGTGCGTCGCTGGCCTTTTTCTTGCGCTGCGGGCGCAGGATGCGTTCGCCCAGAATGTCCTGCTCGGAAAGGACCAGCAGATCCTTGGTCTCAAAGCCGGTTTCCAGCGGCAAAACCACCAGCGAGGTGGTTGCGGCGCTGGTGGTTTCGGCATCGCGCCAGTTTTCCGCCAGCCGCGGATTGGTCAGCCCGTGGTCCTTGAGCACCTGCGCCATGCGATCGCGGGTGCCGCCGCTCCAGCAGGCAATCACGGCCCGGCGTCCGTTGCGCCGCTCAACGAGCAAACGATCCACGACTGCCTGGAACAAATTGGTGTCGGTCGCCTGGCGCTCGGCGGCAAAGCTGGGGGCGATATGGCCACCGGCATCATCAACGCCCCTGGTGTTGGGCGACAGGAACGGCGAAAGCTGGATCACCGAGGCGCCAGCCAGCTCATAGGGATGCTGATCAACGGCGTAGAGCAGTTCAGGCTTGATGGGCTTGTAGGGCGCCCCTGCCCCCGCCACCGCCTTTTGCGTGCGGGCGTTTTCGCGCGCCTCGTAATAATCGCGGATCTGGTTGACGCGCTCCCCATAGGCTTCCGCTGCCTGATCGTCGAAAACGAAAGGCGCGTCGCCCGTATAGTCGGACAGCATTTCCAGATGATCGTAGAAGAAGGGCAGCCAGTGCTCGGTGCCCGAATAGCGCGCGCCTCCGCTGACGCTGGCATAGAGCGTGTCGTCCACCGTGTTGCCGCCGAAGGCCGCGGTGTAGTTCTGGCGGAAGCGACGAATGGTCTCGTCGTTGAGCACCAGTTCGCTCATCGGGGTCAGATCGACCCGCTTCAATGTGCCGGTGGTGCGCTGGGTATCGGCATCAAAGGTGCGGATGGATTCCAGCTGGCTGCCGAAGAAATCGAAACGCAACGGCGCATCCGCGCTGGCGGGATAAAGGTCGACCAGCCCGCCGCGGACGGCATATTCCCCCGACTCGCGCACGGTTGGGACGCGCAGATAGCCATTGTTGGCGGCCCAGGCGATCAGCTTTTCGCTATCCACGATGCGGCCGGTAGCCGCGGAAAACGACATCCCGGCAACCACATCGCGCGGCGGCAGTCGCTGGATCAGCGCGTTGACAGCAGTCAGCACAATGATACCGCGCTCATTGCCGGCGGTCAGCGCCGCCAGCGTGTTCATGCGCGCGGCAATGGTGACGTTGTTGGGCGACACCCGGTCGTAAGGCAGGCTATCCCAGGCGGGCAGCGTCAGCACAGCGTGGCCCGGCAGCATGGGCGTCAGGATATCGGCCATGCGCTGCAGCCGTCGGCCATCGCGCGCCACAAAAACAATGCTGGTGCCGTCTTCCGGGGCCGCCTTGAGGCGCTGCTCGACGAGCCTGGCAAGCATCATCGGCTGCATGCCATCGGGCACGTTGGAGATGGTGCGAGTGGGGCGCGCCATGGACTTTTGCTCGTTCATTTGGCCAGGCGGCTCCTGTGATCGGCAACCACGCGGCCGAGGAACTCAGCGTCGACGCCGGCTGGCGGCACTTCCTGCCCCATGACCCATTTCAGCAGAGCGGGGTCTTCCTCATCGAGCAATGCTTCGAAGCGGTCGAGATCGGTGAGGCTCAGCGTGTCCACATGCGCATCGGCATAGGGACCGAGTACCAGGTCCATCTCGCGCGTCCCGCGGTGCCAGGCGCGGTAGCGCATTCTCTTGCGGCGCATGGCAGTGTCGTCACGGGCAGTCATTGAGCGCCATGATCCTGGTTGCGGTTGATTGAATGGCTTTCTTAACGTCAATACGGTGGCTTGTCAGCAGGCTCGTCCCTGCCCGCACTTCAGGAATTCGCCGTTGTCCCGACCCAGCTCCCTTGATCCGCTGTTTCGCTCGCTCCACGCGATCAAGGGCGTTGGCGACAAGCTCGCGGCATTGCTGTCGCGCTTTTTCAGTGCTCCCGAGGGGCAGGAAGCGATTGCCCTCGATATCTTGATGCACATGCCCTCTGGTGTCGTTGACCGACGCCGGCAGGTCGGCATCGCCGAGGCTTACCTCAACCAGATGGTGACCCTGCGGCTCCATATCGACCGGCACCAGCCGCCACCCCGTGGCAAGCCGCATATTCCGCACCGGGTGTTCGCGCATGACCAAACAGGCGAGGTGCATCTGGTATTCTTCCGGGCACAAGGCGGCTGGGTGGAAAAGGCGCTGCCCATTGGCGAAGAACGGATCGTTTCGGGGCAAATCGGGTTCTTCAACGGCGAAAAGCAGATCACCCATCCCGACTACATCGTGGAAACGGACAAGTTCGACACCCTGCCGCTGGTGGAGCCGGTTTACCCACTCACCAACGGGCTGAGCTCCAAGGCTCTGGCCAAGCTGGTGCGGCAGGTGGTCGAGGGATTGCCCGAGCTGCCCGAGTGGATCGACGCGGAAACCATGGCTGGTCGAGGCTGGCCCAGTTTTGCCCAAGCCATGCGCGCGGTTCATCTGCCCAACAACCCGGCCGAGAGCGAACTTTGGTCCCCGGCCCGGATGCGGCTGGCTTATGACGAATATCTTGCCGGGCAACTGACGCTGCAGCTGATCCGCTCCACTATGGTCGCGGCGCGCGGGGTGGCTCGGAAGTTCACCGGGGAGATCACCGGACGGGTCGCCGCTGCCCTGCCCTTTTCCCTGACCGAAGGGCAAGTGCTTGCCGTCGAGGATATCCGCTCCGATCTGGCGCGTCCGGAACGCATGTCGCGGCTACTGCAGGGCGATGTTGGCGCGGGCAAGACCGTCGTGGCGCTGATGGCAATGGCGGCGGTGGCGGAAGGCGGGGCGCAGTCGGCGATGATGGCGCCCACCGAATTGCTGGCCAGCCAGCATTACCGGACCTTGAAGCCGCTTTGCGAGGCTGCGGGGCTGGGCTGCGAACTGCTGACCGGCAAGATGCCAACTGGCGAGCGGCGGGCCATACTGGAGCGGATCGCCAGTGGCGAGACCACGATCGTCGTCGGCACGCATGCGCTGTTTCAATCCGGGGTGGTGTTCCACGACCTTGGGCTGACGGTCGTTGATGAGCAGCATCGGTTCGGGGTCCATCAGCGGCTGGCGCTGTCCGACAAGGGGCGGCACACCGACCTGCTGGTGATGACCGCGACGCCGATCCCGCGCACGCTGGTGCTGACCCATTTCGGCGACATGGCCGTCAGCGTGTTGCGCGAAAAGCCACGTGGCCGGCAGCCGATCGACACGGCAGTGCTGTCGATCAAGGATTACGGGCGCGTGGTGGCGCGGTTGCAGGCGCGGCTGGCAGAGGGCGCGCAGGCTTTTTGGGTGTGCCCGCTGGTGGAAGAAAGCGAGCATCTCGAGGTCGTGGCGGCAGAGGATCGCTTTGCGGCGTTGCGGGAGGTGTTTGGCGATCAGGTGGCGCTGGTGCACGGGCGCATGAGCGCGGCGGCAAAGGCCGAGGTCATGAACAATTTTGCGGCAAATGAGCTCAAGCTGCTTGTCGCAACCACCGTGATCGAAGTGGGCGTTGATGTGCCCAATGCCAGCATCATGATCATCGAACATGCCGAACGCTTCGGGCTGGCGCAGTTGCATCAGTTGCGCGGCAGGGTCGGGCGAGGCGGGCAGCGTTCGGCCTGCCTGTTGCTGTTCAAGGAACCACTGAGTGAAACAGCACGGGCCCGGCTCGATACGATCAAAAGCACTGAGGATGGATTCGAGATCGCCGAGCGCGACCTTGAACTGCGCGGCCAAGGCGACGTACTCGGCACCCGGCAATCCGGGATGCCCGGCTATCGCCTCGCGGTGCCGGATGTGCATCGGCATCTGCTGGACTTTGCGCACGACGATGCCAAGGCGGCGCTGCGAGACAATCCGGGTTTGATCGGCGAACGCGGCGAGGCGTTGCGCACCCTGCTCTACCTGTTCCGCAAGGACCAAGCAATCCAGCTGATCCGGGCTGGATAGGCCTACTCCACCGTTACGGACTTGGCCAAGTTGCGGGGCTGGTCGACGTCAGTGCCCATGAACACGGCCGTATGGTAGGCCAGCAACTGCACTGGGATGCAGGCGAGGATCGGCGCGACGAAGCTGTCGACATGGGGGATTTCGATGATGTCGGCCACGCCGTGCCCGACGGTTTTTGCGCCCTCGGCATCAGTGATGAGAATGATCTTGCCGCCCCGCGCCGCCACTTCCTGCATGTTGGACAGTGTTTTATCCACCAGCTCGTCGGACGGTGCGACGACGATCACCGGCATGTCTTCGTCCACCAGGGCGATGGGGCCGTGCTTGAGCTCCCCTGCGGCATAACCTTCAGCGTGGATATAGCTGATTTCCTTGAGCTTCAGCGCGCCTTCCATGGCGATGGGGAACATCGGGCCCCGGCCCAGATACAGCACGTCCTTGGCTCGTGAAAGGCGCTTGGCGATGTCCATGATCTGCGCTTCGGCGGCCAAAGCGGCCGACACTGCCGTAGGCAGGCTGGTGAGGGCGCGTACCAGTTCCGCTTCCTTCTCCGAACTCAGCACGCCGCGGGCGCGACCGGCGGCAATGGCGAGGCTGGCGAGAGCGGTCAGTTGGGCGGTGAGCGCCTTGGTGGAGGCGACGCCGATTTCGGGACCGCACAAAATGGGGAAGACGACGCCGGATTCGCGGGCGATCGTTGATTCCAGCGTGTTGACCAAAGAAGCCACGTGCTGCCCTTGGCGGGCGCAATATCGCAATGCGGCGAGCGTATCGGCCGTTTCACCGGACTGGGAGATGAACAGCGACAACCCGCCGCGCTCCAGCGGTGGATCGCGATAGCGGAACTCGGAGGCGACGTCGATATCCACCGGCAAGCGGGCAAATCGTTCGAACCAGTATTTGGCGACGGCCCCGGCGAGATAGGCGGTGCCACAGGCACTGATGGTCAGACGTGTCAGATCGGCGAAGTTGAAGGGTAGAGTTTCGCGCAAGGCCACCCGCTCGGCGCCCATATCCACATAATGGCTGAGCGTATGGGAGATGGTTTCTGGCTGCTCGTAGATCTCCTTGGCCATGAAATGGCGATGATTGCCTTTGTCGACAAGGAGCGCCGAGGCTTGGGAAATCTGCTGCTCGCGCTGCACCACCGCATCGCGACCATCGCGGATTGTGACGCCTTGCGGGGTGATGACGGCCCAGTCGCCGTCCTCAAGATAGGTCAGGCGCGAGGTGAACGGCGCCAGGGCCATGGCGTCGGATCCCAGATACATTTCGGTGGTGCCATAACCAATCGCCAGGGGCGCACCATGGCGGGCGGCGATCAGCAGGCCTTCGCAGTCCTTGAACAGGAAGGCCAGCGCAAAGGCACCGCGCAGTTGCTTGAGCGTCCGCGCGACTGCCAGTTCAGGATCGGCGCCCCTGTCCAATTCGCGGCTGGTCCATAGGGCAACGGATTCGGTATCGGTCTGGGTCTTCGGCAGGTAGCCGTCCTTAGCGAGATCGGCCAGCAACTCACGAAAGTTCTCGATGATGCCGTTGTGGACCACGGCCACGCGATCGGTTGCATGGGGATGGGCGTTTTGCTCCGTCGGAGCGCCATGGGTCGCCCAGCGCGTATGACCGATGCCGATGCGGCCGCCGAGTGGTTCGAAGGCGAGCTTTTGTGCGAGATTGCCCA
>JAQGKH010000169.1 GCA_028290225.1 Devosia sp.
CGGGCGAGCACAATGCCTTCAACGTAACCCCCAAGGCGGTGCTCAATATTTCGCGCGAAAGCATGGCGGCCAACGGCTTTTCGCCGGCGACGCGCGTGTTCGAGGCGGCGGGGGCCGGGGCATGCCTCATCACCGATTTCTGGGAAGGGATCGAGCTGTTCCTCGAGCCCGAGACCGAAGTGCTGGTGGCACGCGACGGGCAGGACGTGGCTGATATCATGGCTGAACTTTCCGCCGAACGGGCGCAGGCGATTGGCAAGGCGGCGCTGGCGCGGGTGTTGCGCGAGCACACCTATGATCATCGCGCCGTGGAAGCGGACCGCATCTTCAAGGACTATACCGGCCGCACCGGCGAGGCCGCGCAATGACCGAGCATTTCGACCTGGTTGTTGTCGGCCTGTCCCTGAGCTCATCCTGGGGAAATGGCCACGCCACGACCTTTCGGGCGCTGCTGCGTGGTGTTGCCGCCGAAGGCAAGCGCGTGCTGTTCCTGGAGCGGGACGTGCCGTGGTACGCCAATAACCGGGATCTGCCCGATCCCGATTTCTGCGAACTGGCGTATTTCAGCAGCGTCGAGGACCTGCTGCAGCGCTATGGGCCGACGCTGCAGGCCGCGTGCGCGGTGGTGGTGGGGTCCTATGTGCCCGAGGGCGTCGCGGTGATCGATGCGCTGGCGAGCCTTGGGCTGGCGCGGCTGTGTTTTTACGACATCGACACGCCGGTGACGCTGGCCAAGCTCGAGCGCGGCGACGAGGAATATCTGGCGCGTCGGCAGATCGCGCTATTCGACATCTATTTCTCGTTTTCGGGCGGGCCGGTGCTCGGGCGGCTGGAACAGCAGTATGGCGCCCGGCGGGCGGCGGCGCTGTATTGTTCGGTCGACAGCGAACGCTACCAGCCCACCGGCGCAGCCAAGCGCTGGGATCTGGGATATTTGGGGACCTACAGCCCGGATCGGCAGCCGACGCTGGAGCGGCTGTTGCTGGAGCCGGCGCGGCAATTGCCCGAGTTGCGCTTCGTGGTGGCGGGTCCGCAATACCCGGCTGAAATCGAATGGCCCGCCAATGTGGAGCGGATCGAGCATCTGCCCCCCGCCGAGCATCCCGATTTCTACAGCGCGCAGCGCTTTACGCTCAATGTCACCCGCGCCGACATGATTGCGGCGGGGTGGTCGCCCAGCGTTCGGTTGTTCGAGGCGGCAGCGTGCCACACGCCGATCATCAGCGATATCTGGCCGGGGCTGACCGAGTTGCTGCCGGCCGGGGAGGCGATCATCCTGGCGCAAGACAGCGGGGATGTGGTTGACGCACTGCGCTCGCTTGCCGAGGGGGAGCGCAACGCCATCGCGGACCGGGCGCAAGCCGTGGTGCTGGCCGAGCATACGGGCAAGGCACGGGCACGCGAACTGCTCAAGGCGCTGGCCGCTTCCTGAACAGCAAGCACCGCGACCCGCAAGCGGGGAAGGCGCAGCACTGTGTCTTTCCTGCCGCTTTGCACGCCGTCAAATGGTGGTCTCAAGTCTGCCCAAGTTATGCCGATGTTGCATATCATCCATGCGCCAACTTTTCCGGCTATGCGCCGCTTCATATTTAGGCACAGAGCATGAAGCAGAAACGTATTGGGTACTGAGTTGACGCTTTCAAGCCAAAGCCTGCCGAACCGACGCCGAGTGCTGCAGATCGTGGGCGCCGGCCTCGCTTTGTTGTCGACAACAGCGCTTTCGGGCCCGGCTTATGGCCAGCTCGAACAGCGCGAGGAATTCGCCTTCGATTTCGATCAGTTCAGCGCCCGCCTCAAGGCCATGGCCGCCGCTCCTTACGAGAAGCCGGTGTTTGATTTGCCGGCGAGTTTCACCGGCCTCGATTATGACGCTTATCGGCTCATTCAGTTCCGTGGCGACAAGGCAAAATGGGCCGCCGATGATCTGGGCTACCAGGTGCATGGGTTCCATCTCGGCTGGCTGTTCGGCGAACCGGTACGGATTTACGAGATCGAGGGCGGGCTGGCGCGGCCCATGCAGTTCAGCGCCGATGATTTTGCTTATTACGATGCGGCGGTGGAAAAGGCCGCCCATGCGCAGGCCTTTCCCGGGGTGGCCGGCTTTCGGCTGAACTATCCGCTGAACAAGCCCGAAGCCTGGGACGAGCTGATCTCGTTTCTGGGGGCGAGCTATTTCCGCGCCTTGGGCCGGGACAATGTGTATGGGCTGAGCGCGCGTGGCGTGGTGCTCAACTCCTGGGTGGAAGGGGCGGAGGAATTCCCCCGCTTTTCCGAATTCTACCTGCAAAAGCCGCAGGGCGACGAGCCGCTGGTGGTGTATGCGGCGCTTGAAGGCCCCTCCATTGCCGGGGCGTATCGCTTCGTGCTGACCCCGGGCAGTGCAACGGTGCAGCCCACGGTGATGGATGTGACAGCGCGCCTGTTCTTCCGCAACGATGTGCGGGAGCTGGGCATCGCGCCGCTGACCTCGATGTTTCTTTATGCCGAAGCCAACCGGGCGGGCTTCGATGATTACCGGCCCCAGGTGCATGACAGCAATGGCCTGTTGATCGAGCGGGAAAACGGGGAAGTGCTGTGGCGCGCCCTCGACAACACCGAGGCGCTGGGCAATTCCTATCTGTGGGAAAACAATCCGCGCGCATTCGGCCTGTATCAGCGCGGCCGCGATTTCGAGACCTACCAGGATGCGGGCGCCCATTACGAGCGCCGCCCTTCGGTGCGGATCGAGCCGAACGGCAATTGGGGCGAAGGCACCATCCGGCTCATCGAGATCCCGTCCAAGCTCGAGGTGGACGACAATATCGTGTCGTTCTGGATCCCGAGCCAGCCCATCCTGGCGGGTTCCGAGCACGAGTTCAGCTATCGCCTGATCTGGGGCGATCTCGATCCGCCTCCTGACGCTGCCATCGCCTTTGTCGCCGAAACGCGCGCCGGGCAGGGCGGGGTTTCGGGGGTCGCCAATGCGGTGGGCCTGCGCAAGTTCGTGGTCGACTTCCAGGGCGGCGAACTGGCCGGCATGCCAGAGGACGCGCGGCTCGATATCCTGGCCACGGTGTCGAGCGGGGTGGTGCGCCATTCCACCTTGTCCAAGGTCGCGGCCAATGGCGTGTGGCGGCTGGTGCTCGATATCGAGGCGGACGGATTGGAGCCGATGGAGATCAAGGCCTATGTGGTCGGCGGGGGCCGCAAGCTGACGGAAACCTGGCTTTATCAGTGGAGGCCCAACCATGAAGTATGATGGCAACCTCCCCCATGCCAGCGCCTTGCCCGATGCGCCCCTGCACATGCCCAAGCAGCAGCTGGAGCGGCGGCGCTCCTTGTTCCAGGCGCTGCGCAATGCCATAACTACGTTCTCGTGGCTCTGAGGGACTTCGCGCCTCCAATGCGGTTCATGGCTTTCGTGCAATGATGGGCCCGATCCTGGTGCGGGGTCTGGCACTCCTGACCGCCGCCGGTTCGAGCCTGTGGGGCGGCTACCTATTTTTGCAGTATACGGGCGCGGACGGCATTTCGGTGCTCGACCTGGTGCGCGTGAGCCTTGTGGCGCTGAGCGGCTTCTGGCTGGTATGGGGCGCGACGGCGGCGGTGCTGGGCGTATTCACGCCGGCGCGGCGGCCGCAATTCGATCCCCGGGCCAAGCCGCGGGGCCTGACGGCCATCCTGGTGCCCATCTACAACGAGGATCCGGTGACGGTGTTCGCGCGCATCGCGGCGATGAACCGGAGCCTTGTGGCGCTGGGGATCGAGGATCGCTTCCATATTGCCGTCTTGAGCGACAGCAATTCGCTCGAGGCCGCCACCGAGGAAGCGGTGTGGTTCGAGCAGCTGGTGCGCGAACCCGCCAGTGCGGGGCGGATTTTCTATCGCCGCCGCGAAAACAATGTGGGCAAGAAGGCCGGCAATATCGAGGATTTCATTTCCCGATCGGGCGCCGCCTATGACTATGCGCTGATCCTGGATGCCGACAGCCTGATGGAAGGGGAAACCATCGGCGAGCTGGCGCGGCGCATGGATGGCGATCCGGGCCTGGGGCTGTTGCAGACCGTGCCACGCGTGATCAATGCGCAGACCCTCTTTGGGCGGACCATGCAGTTTTCGGCGGGCTATCTGTCGCCGGCCTTTGCCCGCGGCGCGTCCCTGATGCAGGGGGGGGAAGGGCCCTATTGGGGGCACAACGCCATTGTGCGGGTATCAGCCTTTGCCGCCAATTGCGGGCTGCCGGTGCTGTCGGGCAAGCCGCCGCTGGGCGGGCATATCCTGAGCCATGATTATGTGGAAGCGGCGCTGCTGTCGCGCGGCGGCTGGACCGTGGCGGTGGATCCGGCGCTGGAGGGCTCCTTTGAAGAGGGGCCCGAGAACCTCATCGAATATGCCAAGCGCGACCGGCGCTGGTGCCAGGGCAATCTGCAGCATTGGCGGCTGCTGGGGGCGCCGGGCCTGAAGTGGTGGAGCCGGTTTACCTTCATGCAGGGGGTCATGGCCTATGTGGCTTCCCCGTTCTGGCTGCTGCTGCTGGCGACCAGCATCGTGGCGGCAGTGTTTCCGCGCCAGCCCATCGTGCTGCCGGCGCTGCCGCAGGCCCAAACCGGCATCTGGGGCCTGGCACTGGCGGTGGCGCTGGTGCTGGTGCTGCCCAAGGTGCTGATCCTGTTGCGCGGCATGGTCGACGGGCAGAACCGGCGCGTGGGCGGCACATTTCCCGCCTTGTTGTCGGTTGGGGGCGAGATCGTGTTTTCCACCATTCTGGCGCCGGTGATGCTGCTGCTGCAAAGCCGCGCCGTGCTGCAGGTGCTGCTTGGCATCGATGGCGGCTGGCCGGCCACGCAGCGGGGGCAAAGCCGGCTGACCCTGCGTGAAGCCTGGGCAGCCAGCTGGTGGATCGTGCTGACGGGGGCCGTGGCGCTGGGCCTGACCACGACACTGGCGCCGGCCGCGGCGGTGTGGGTGGTGCCGGCGACGCTGCCGGCCATTCTTTCGCCGCTGCTGATTGCTGCGAGCTCGCATGGTCGGGCCGGGGCGCGCCAGCCGCTGCTGTTTCGCACGCCCACCGAGCAGTGCCGCTCCCCGGTGATGGAGGAGCACGCCGCCATCGTCGAGCAATGGACGCAAAGGACGGTGGCTGCCGGCCAGGCCACGGGCAAGATCGGCTTGCATGTCCACGCTTGAGCCGGCCACGGGCCGGAGCAACGCCGCCGCGCTGACCTTTCCGAGCCGTATTCGCCCTGCAGCGGGCGCAAAGCCGGGGCTGAGCCCGGGCGGGCGCGATGCCCGGCTTGACATGTTCCGCGGGCTGGCGCTGGTGATGATCTTCATCAACCATGTGCCGGGCACGGTCTACGAGAACTACACCAGCCGCAATTTCGGCTTTTCGGACGCGGCGGAAGCCTTTGTGTTCATGTCCGGGCTGGCGGCGGGCCTGGCTTATTGCAACCATTTCCGCTCGGGCTTCTCCTGGGCCGGGGTGGCCAGGGTTTGGGCGCGGGTGCGCCAGCTCTACCTCGTGCACCTGGCGATGACGGTGCTGACCCTGGCGGTGTTTGCCGCCGGCGCCTTGTGGTTCGGCGCGCCCAAGATGCTGGTGACCAACAATGTGATGGCGCTGTTCCAGCAGCCGCTCGGGGTGATGATCGGCATTCCGGCGATGACCCATCAGCTGGGCTATCTCAATATCCTGCCGCTTTACATCGTGCTGCTGCTGCTGACGCCGGCCCTGTTGTGGGCAGGGCTGCGCCGGCCGTTATGGGTGCTGGCAGGCTCGGTGCTGGTTTGGGCGGCGGCGGGACAGTTCCGGCTCAACTTCCCGAGCTATCCGGCACCGGGCGGCTGGTTTTTGGGGCCGTTGTCCTGGCAGATCCTGTTTGTGATCGGATTGTTGTCGGGCGCGGCGATGAAGGTGGGCCAAAGCTTTGTGCCGTTCAACAAAGTGCTGTTTGGCAGCGCGGTGGTGTTCCTGGTCGGTGTGCTGCTGTGGGCGCGGATACCGGCACTGGGGGAGGCTGGCCGGGCGGGACTGGGGGTGTTGAGCGGGGCGGGCCTGCCATTTTACGTGACCTGGTTCGACAAGACTTACCTGGCCCTGCCGCGGCTGCTGCATGCGCTGGCGCTGTTTTACGTGTTTGCTGCGCTGCCGGGCGTGCGCCGCTTTGCCGGCAGCCCCTGTGCCGCGCCGCTGCGCCTGCTGGGACAGCAGGGATTGGCGGTTTTTGCCACCGGCACGGTGATCAGCATGGTGTTGCAAACCATCAAGACGGAGCACATGCCCGATCCGCTGCTGGATGGCGCCATGCTGCTGCTGGGCTTGGGCGTGCAGTTGCTGTTGGCCTGGGGGCTGGTGCAGATGCGACGCGGTGGCAAGCCTTGGCCGCTGCCCGGGCATGATCACCCCCTTTCAGCCGGCGTTCCGGGGCGATCGCCGCTCCCCCCGATTTGAGGCGGATGGGTGCCGCAAAAGCTTTCCAAGGGCGTGCGTTAGCGGTATTTGAAATCTCGAAGCGCGACAGCGGCGGCGCGACTTTTGGCTTTGAGTTTACCTTGGCACTATTTGAACGATTCAGATCGGCCCTGGGTGCCTTGCCCCGTTCGGCCAAGAGGGTCCTGCTGATCGGCTTTGATGGGCTGACCCTGGCTGCGGCGGTGTGGGTCAGCTATTCGCTGCGCTTCAGCGCCCCCTTCATTCCCACGCCCCAGCAATGGCTGCTGATCGTGGCCGCGCCCGTGGTCGCGGTCCCGGTGTTCATTCGGCTGGGGCTGTATCGCGCCGTAATCCGCTATCTGCCCGAGCGGGCGATCTGGACCATGCTGCAGGCCATGACACTGGCGGCCCTGGCCTGGGTGGCGGTGGTGTTTGTAACCGAGATGGCGGGCAATGGCATCGTGCCGCGCTCCGTGCCGTTCTTTTACTGGATGATCGGGCTGCTGTTCATCGCCGGCAGCCGGTTTGCCGCCAAGCAGTTCATCTGGGCGCCGCGAGAGGACCAGCTCAAATCCGGGCAGATCCTGATCTATGGCGCCGGCGAGGCGGGATCGCAGCTGGCGGTGGCGCTGCGTTCGCAAGGGCGGCGGCTGATCGCGGGCTTTCTCGACGACAACCCCGCGCTGCAGGGGCGCGATGTGGCGGGCCTGCGGGTTTACGCACCCGATTACCTGGGCCAGCTGATCACCAATTTCGGTATCCAGGAAGTGATCCTGTCCATGCCATCGGTGAGTTCGGCGGAGCGGCAGCGGATCGTGGCGACCCTGACGCGGTACCCGGTCAAGATCCGCACCTTGCCCCATATCGCCGACCTGCTGGCGGGCAAGTATCTGGTGAACCAGATCCGCGAAATCGACATCGATGAATTGCTGGGGCGCTCATCGGTCCCGGCCGATGCCGAGTTGCTGGGCGAGATGATCCGCGGCCGCTCCATCCTGATCACGGGGGCCGGGGGCTCGATCGGTTCGGAATTGTGCCGGCTGGTGGCGCGCTGGTCGCCCGAGCGCCTGGTGCTGTTCGAGCAGAACGAGTTTGCGCTTTATAACATCCATCGCGAACTGGCCGAGCAGACCGACGCCCCGATCGTGCCGGTGCTGGCATCGGTCACGGACGAGCCGGCGCTGCGCCGGGCTCTGGCCGCCAACGCCGTGGATGTGCTGTTTCACGCCGCCGCCCACAAGCATGTGCCGCTGGTGGAAGCCAATGCGCTCGAGGGCATGCGCAACAATGTGTTCGGCTCGCTGGCCGTCACCCGGGCGGCGTTTGAAGCGGGCGTGCAGCAGTTCGTGCTGATTTCCTCGGACAAGGCAGTGCGGCCGACCAATGTGATGGGCGCGACCAAGCGCTGGGCCGAGTTGATCATGCGCCACTATGCGGGGCTGGCGGAAGCGGCGGGTACCGGGCAGCGCTTTTGCGCGGTGCGGTTCGGCAATGTGCTAGGCTCGAATGGCTCGGTGGTGCCGCTGTTTCGCGAGCAGATCGCCAAGGGCGGCCCGGTGACGCTGACCGACCCGGCGATGACGCGCTATTTCATGTCGATCCACGAGGCCGCCGAGCTGATCGTGCAGGCCGGATCGCTGTCGAATGGCGGGGATGTATTCCTGCTCGAGATGGGGGCGCCGGTGAGGATCGCCGATCTGGCGCGCAACATGATCCAGCTCGCCGGGCACACCGTGCGCGATGCCGACAATCCGGGCGGCAGCATCGAGATCATCGAGGTGGGGAGCCGGCCGGGCGAAAAGCTGTTCGAGGAACTCTTCTACGACGCCACCAGCGCCTATCCCACCCGCCATCCCAAGATCCTGCGTGCCATCGGCCGTGGCTCCGTGCAGGAAGTGCCCGAAGCGCTGCTGACGCTGGAAGCGGCGATCAAGCGCCAGGACGAAGCGGCAGCGCGGGCCCAGCTATTTGCCGTGATCACCGAATCGGCGCCGGTCGCGGTTCTGGTCTGAGGCGGGCCGGGCGGCGGTTTCGGTGGCGCTGCCGCCGCCCGCGGCAATCACCAGTACGACAAGCAAGCCATAGGCCAGCAGCGCCAGCGGCCATTGCCAGGCCGGAGCCAGCGCGGCGGCGCCAGCCAGGGGAATGGCCCAGCAGCCCGTCACGAGGGCAAACAACAGCGTCACCCGGCGATGCCCCCAGCGGCGCTGGAGCTGCTGATAAGCGTGGCGGCGATGGGCATGCCAGGGCCGCTCGCCACGCCCGAGCCGGCGCAACAGGGTAACGGTAGCGTCGGTCACCGTGGCGGCCGGCAGGATCAGCCAGCTGCCATAGGGCAGGGCGCCGGTTTGCAGGGTGAGGAGAGCAAGGGCGAACACGAAAAAAGCCAGGCCGTTGGAGCCGGCATCGCCCATGAAGATGCGGGCCGGCGGCCAGTTGCGCTGCAAAAAGCCGCCACTGGCCGCGGCAATCGCCAGCGCCAGCCAGAACAAGGGGGACTGTGGCGCATCGCCCTTTGCCAGCCACCAGATGCCTGCGGCACCGAGCAGCACCAGGATAGCCTGGCTGGCGGCGATGCCGTCGATCCCGTCCATGAAGTTGAACAGATTGACCCACCAAACACCCACCAGCAGGAGCAGCAGCGCAAGCACGGGGCCCGACAGGCTCCATTGAGCCGCAAGGCTGAGCGGGGGGAAAGGGGAAGCGAGCCACACCAGAAGGGCGAACAAGCCGATCTGCACGGGAAAGCGCAGGGCCGGGGACAGATCATGCAGATCATCGGCAAAGCCCAGGGCCGCGGCCCCGGCGCCCAGCGCCGCCACCGGCACGAGCTGGGGCGCGTTCCAGCCGGCCAGCAGCAGCGCCGCAGCCACGCAGGGCACGGCAATCGCCACGCCGCCGCCGCGTGGGGTGGGGGTGATGTGAGACGAGCGAGCATTGGGCGGCTGGACAAGGCCGATGCGGGCGGCATGGCGTTCCACAAGCCGGGTGCCAAGCCAGGCCGCAAGGCCGGTGGCAACAACGAGCAGCATGGTGGCGATTGGGTGCAAGGGGCGGGCTCTTGGCTCAGGGATGTCCCTGCTTAGCGCATAGGGCGGGGTGGCTCAAACCCTCCTCCAGGCCAAGTAAGCCCTGCCTGTGTTGGCGCCAATGCTTGCAGCCCGCGCCTGCCCATAAGCACCATCTTCAGACTTTTTGTTCATCGTGCACCCAGAGCTGGTTGTTCCTTTCCCGAGTTCATTGCTTATGGCCGACCCTGACCGCAATGCCCGTGCGCTGCGCCTCAAGCCGCTCAAGGCGGCCCTCCTCACCTATCGGCCCGTGCTGGTTGCCGCCGTGGTGTTCAGCTGCGCGATCAACATCCTGTTGTTCGTGTCGCCCCTTTACATGATGCAGATCTATGACCGGGTGCTCTCGAGCCGCAGCGAGCCGACGCTGGTGATGATCTCGGTGATCGCCCTGATGGCGATGATCATCTATGGGCTGCTGGAATATGTGCGCTCGCGCATGCTGGTGCGGGTGGGCATGCAGTTCGACGAGCAGTTGTCGGGCCCCCTGTTTGATGCTGCGGTTGCCTCGGAGATCGCGTCCCCGCAAGGCCAATCGGTGCAGGCCGTGCGCGACATGGATACCCTCCGGGAATTTCTGACCGGGGGTGGCCTCATCACGCTGTGCGATGCACCCTGGGCGCCGCTGTTCATTGCGCTGGGGTTTTTCCTCCATCCGCTGCTGGGCACGGTGGCGCTGGTGGGGGCGCTGGCCATGCTGGGCCTGGCGGTGCTCAACGAAGTGATGACGCGCCGGCAGCTGCGCCGTGCGGGCGAAGCGGCCAATGCGGCAGCTCAATATGTCTCGACCACCTTGCGCAACAAGGAGGTCATCCATGCAATGGGCATGCGCGGCGCGGTGCGCGAGCGCTGGCTGGAGCAGCATCGCGGCGTGATCGGCTGGCAGGCCCTGGCGAGCGATCGGGCCGGCGGCATCCACACCATGACCAAGTTCGTGCGCATGGCGCTGCAGGCGGCCATCCTGGGAGTGGGGGCGTGGCTGGCCATTGGCCAGCAGATCTCGCCGGGCGCGATGATCGCCGCATCCATGTTGATGGGACGCGCGCTGCAGCCGGTGGAACAGGCGGTGGGGCAATGGAAAGGGTTTGTGGGCGCGCGCGATGCCTATGAGCGGCTCGGCACCCTGTTCCTCGCCACGCCCGCTCCGGCCCAAACCATGGCCCTGCCGGCGCCCAAGGGCGCGATCAGCGCCGATATGGCGTTTGTTGCCCCGCCCGGCGCCGCCAAGCCGACGCTGCGCAATGTGAACTTCGCGGTGGAGC
>JAQGKH010000213.1 GCA_028290225.1 Devosia sp.
GCCTCCCCTTTTTGCTTGGGGCGGGTTGGGGGGGGGCGGCGCGAGGCTTTCGCCCGTAGGGGAAGGTAATGGCTGAGCTGGCTAGCGGGAGCGCATCGCAAGGGTGGCGAGGCTGGCTGTAGCGGGCACAAAGAGCAGCGCCAGGGCAAAGCTCGTCACCAGGGCCCCTGCCCCGGCATCCTGCCAAGCCAGCCAGAGCAAAGTTGTACCCGCCAGCCCCGCCGCAAGGCCGGCGAGCCGATGCACCCGGCGCCAGGCTCGATCCGAGGCGATGGGCCAAGGCATGCGCAGCCCGGCATAGGTATGGCGCTCGGCCTCAAACAGCAGGATGCCCAGCACCAGCAGCACCGCGCCCAGGGCGAATCCCGTCAGGCGGATGAAATCGAGATCCGAACCAATGCCGGACAGCAACAAACCGAACTGGCTGGCCGTAACGACCGCCAGCAGCAGGGTCAAAGCGGGATCAAGAATATGCTGGGTCTTGCTGAAGTGGTTCTGGGTCAGGCTGCGACCAAGGGCGAAAAACACCGCCAGCAGAATTGCCTCGAGCGCGGGGGCGACAAGGAGTGCCTGGCGCGGCCAGAGCCAATCCGGGCCATTGCCGGCCCAATGCGCCGGGAAGTGAAAATCGGCCGGGATGCGCAAAAAGCCCACGGCGGTGATGGCCAGGGTTACGGCAAGCAGCAGGGAATGAAAGCGGGTGACGAGGTTGCGCATGGCGGAGTCCGGCGGTCCGCTAGATATAGGCGGGTGTCGTGAAATGGGAAGTGGGGGGCGGGAGTGGCGGTGGTACTTTCGGGGGCCGCAACGAGGCTCCACTGGGCGGACGGGCCTGAACCCCCACCCTCGATCCCTCCCCTCAAGGGGGAGGGAGGCGATGGGGCTGGGGCGGCGCGATTGGGTGGGCGAATATCGTAGGCAGGGTTGCGTCTTCTCTCCCGGTTTAGGGGAAAGGTTGGGGCGGGGTGGTGGACATCAGAACGACCCCCACCCCCTCCCTCCCCTCAAGGGGGAGGGAGGGATGAGGCCGAGGCGCCGGGGCCTTCAAAGAAGTATGCATCCAAAAGAAAAGGGCCGCTTGCGCGGCCCTTGGTGTTGGTATGTCCGAAGCTTAGCGCTTGGAGAACTGGAAGGACTTGCGGGCCTTGGCCTTGCCGTACTTCTTGCGTTCAACGACGCGCGCGTCGCGGGTCAGGAAGCCGCCCTTCTTCAGCACGGGACGCAGGTCCGGCTCGAAGAAGTTGAGGGCCTTGGAGATACCGTGACGAACGGCACCGGCCTGGCCGGACAGACCGCCGCCGGCCACAGTGACGGTGACGTCATACTGGTCGGTGCGCTCGGTGGCGACGATGGGCTGCTTGACGATGAGCTGCAGCACGGGACGGGCGAAATAGGTCGCGAATTCGCGGCCATTGATCACCAGCTTGCCCTTGCCGGGCTTGATCCAGACGCGTGCCACGGCGTTCTTGCGCTTACCGGTGGCATAGGCGCGGCCCTGAGCGTCAAGCTTCTGGGCGTGCACAGGAGCGGTGTTGACAGCCGGGGCAACCGTGGAGGTGCCGAGGTCTTCAAGAGAGTTGATGGTTTCGGCCATGTTACTTAGCCCTCGCATTCTTGGTGTTCATCGCGGCAACGTCGAGCTGCTCGGGGGCCTGGGCCTCGTGCGGGTGCTCGGCGCCGGAATAGACGCGCAGATTCTTGAGCTGGGCACGGGTGAGCGGGCCACCAGGCATCATGCGGCGCACGGCGTTTTCCAGAACGCGCTCGGGGAAGCGGCCTTCCAGCAGCTCGCGGGCAGTCCGGTCCTTGATGCCGCCGGGAAAACCGGTGTGCCAGTAGAAACGGTGCTGATCGAGCTTGCGGCCGGTCAGCTTCACCTTGTCGGCATTGATGACGATGATGTTGTCACCCATATCCATGTGAGGCGTGAAGGTCGGCTTGTGCTTGCCGCGCAGACGCGAGGCGATCACGGAAGCGAGGCGCCCGACGACCAGCCCATTGGCGTCGATCAGGACCCACTTCTTTTCGATCTCGCTCGGTTTTGCCGAGTAAGTGGTCATGTTGATATTCCTTAGAAAGCTATGCCTGCCGACGACCATACGAGAACAGGTATCGGCATGTTCGAGGGGGCGTGTAGCCGCTTGGCAGAGGGCCGTCAAGAGCCAAATAAAAGCCAAGCATAATCAAGAGTTTGACGCCGTGGTATTATAATACCGCATTGCTCAGGCGGATGTTGATGCCGCGTCGGCAAGACCCCGGGGGTAGCCGGCGGCGCGGCGAAGATCGGCCAGATAGAGCGTGGTCGCCCCGGCCAGCAGGAAGGCCAGTGCCTGATGCGCAACGGCGAGGTCGATTGCCACATGCGACAGCAGGGTCGAAATGCCCAGCCCCACCTGCAGCAGCACCATCAGGCCCAGGCGCGGCAGCCAGCGGTGCACGCCGGCAAAGCCGCCGGCCCGCCCTTGGGTCCACAGCAGCACGGCGAGGTAGAGCACGATGCCATAGGCGATCATGCGGTGGATGAACTGCACCGTCAGGTTGTTTTCGAACAGATTGCGCCAGCCGGGCTGCATGGCCCCCAGGCCATCGGGAATCAGCGCGCCATCCATGAGGGGCCAGGTGTTGTAGCCCATGCCCGCATCGAGCCCGGCGACAAAGGCCCCTGCCCCGACCTGCAGCATAATCAGCACCAGCAGCAGGCCGGTGGACCAGAGATGGCCAGGGGTGACCTGGCCGGCCAGCGGGCGCGGATCGAGCGAACGGGGCACATAAGTCAGGGCGATGAACAGCAAACCGGCGGCGCAGAGATGGGCGGCGAGGCGGTATTGCGAAACCGAGGTCAATTCGGTCAGGCCGGAGGACACCATCCACCAGCCCAGCACCCCCTGGAAACCGCCCAGAATGAAGAGGCCAAAAAGCGGCCAGGCCAGAGTGCGCGGCAGGCGCTTTTGCCAGAGGAACACCGCGAAGGGCACGATGAAGAGGAGGCCCAGCACGCGCCCCAGCAGACGATGCAGCCATTCCCAAAAGAAGATCAGCTTGAAATCGGCCAGCGACATCCAGGTGTTGTTCACCTGGTATTGCGGGATCTGTTTATAGGCGTCGAATTCGGCCTGCCAATCGGCTTCGGTCAGGGGCGGGATGGCGCCGGTGATGGGCTTCCAGCTGGTGATGGAAAGCCCCGATTCGGTAAGCCGGGTGATGCCACCGACCACCACCATCAGCAGCACGAAGGCCGCGAGACCATAAAGCCAGAGGCGCACGGGACGCAGGCGGTCGCCGGGGGCAACAACGGGGCTCAGTGCGGCATCATGGACAAGGGTCACGGGGGTTTTTCCCGGTATCGTGGAAGGCAGCGGAGTGGTATGCCCACCCACCTCATCTCGCAACAGGCGCGTTGCCGCACATGACTCAGCGTAACCGCAAGTTGATCGGCATCCTGCTGCTGCTGGGCTCGATCGTGGCCTGGCTTTGGGTCGGCACGGCGATCTACCTGCACCTGCCGGCGGAGCTGCCCTGGTTTGTGCTCATCCCCTATTTCCTCGTCGCGGGCATGGGCTGGTGCTTGCCGGCGATGTGGATCATCGCCTGGATGGCGAGGCCCGACCGGAGCTAGGCGCCGAGCTTGCCCAGCCAGGTGAACAGCGCGCCGGTGGCGAAAACATCGACATAGCGGCGGTTCTGGAACAGGCCGTTGAGCGAAACGCGCGGCAGGGCGTGCAGCGCCTCCATGTGGTGGGGATAAAGCCCCCCAGGGCGGGTGGTGACCCCCGAAGCAAAGCCGAGTTCACGAGCGGCGGCGAATTCCCGCTCGCCGGCGGAAGCGGGGCCGCCAATGGGATAGGATAGATGGGTGGGGCGCCGGCCGAGGCGCCGGGCGATGATGTCCGCCGACTGGCGCATCTCGGCACGGGCCTCGTCGGGCGGTAGCTTGGCGAGTTCGTAGTGATGCACGGTGTGGGCGCCGACGGTGCAAAGCGGGTGGGCGGCGATGGCGGCCAGTTCGTCCCAGTTCATGATCAGGCTGGCGCAGTGCGCGGCCAGATCAAAGCCGTGGCGGGCGGCAAAAGCGTGGAGCAGCGCCACGCGCTCGGCTTCGGGCATGGTGCGCATGCGCCAATAAAGCGTGTCGTAGGCGGTTTGTTTTTCCAGCGTGGTCAGGGTGTCGCGGGGGCTGTCCTCGCCTTCCAAGGTGATCTGGTTGTTGGCGCGGATGATGTCTTCGATGGCCTGCCACCACACCTGCCCGGTGCCGTCCACCAGCGCGGTGGGAACATAAAGCGTGAACGGACAATCGTGCCGTTCGAGAATGGGAAGGGCGTGTTCCCGGTTGTCCTTGTAGGCATCATCGAAGGTGAAAACGGCAAAGGGCTTGCGCTTGGTGGGCGCGGCGAGCCGGGCGATGGCTTCATCCAGGGAGACGGGTTCAACGCCGAGATGGCGCAGGCGCTCGATGACATAGTCGAGGAAATCCGGGCGGATCTGGAGGATGGCGTTGGGCGCAAAATCGGGCGGGGTTTCGGGCAGAACGCGGTGGAGCGTGAAGATCACGCCCCGGGCGCTGGACAGGGTGCGCACGAGGCCCGGCAAGCGCGACAGCCACAAGGCCTCGAAGGCGGCTGATATGGCGGCGTATTTGAGGGACATGGCGTGGCGTCAGGCCGCGACGCGTTCATCGGGGAACGACGCGACCTCCACAAAGCCGAAGCCGGCTTCGAGCAACTGTTCGCGGGTTTGCTCGATCTCGTCCACGGTGTTGGTTGCCGATGTGACCAGCACCACGCGGCCATCAAGCGCTTCGAACATGGGCAAGGACGAGTTCGCGCCAGCCGGGCCCGTCAGCAGCACCACGACTTCATAGATGTCGCCCAGGGCTTCAACCAGGGTGACGGGCTTGGTGGAGCGGCGATCCAGCGCAGGGGCCTGGCCCCAGGGGACTTCGGCAAAGCTGTTGTCGGCGGATTTGTGCACGACTTCGCCAAAGCTGGCCGCGTCGTGGGTCAGGTCCGACAAGCCGGTTTCCTCGGTGAGGCGGCCGCTGCCGGCATCCACCAGGGCGACACTGAGACCCCGCGCCAGCGCGTCGCCCACCAGTTCCTCGGCCATGGCGGCGCTATCGCCGTGGCCGGCGAGGCCCGTCAGGATGACGAGGCGGGTGCGGCCCAGCGCCAGGTCGGCGGCCAGGTCGCTGAAGGCCAAGGTGTCGTGCAGCTTGGCCGGCGGCGGATAGGCGATGGGCTCGGCCTGGGCATAAGCATGGACGAGCGCGTCGGGGATGGATTGCTGCCCCGGTTCGGGCGCGGGCAGATCCTGAAGCAGATCGGGGGCGACTTCACGGAGCGCGCGGCGCAGGCGGGCATGGCCGTCTTCCTCGGGCTCGGCCGGCGGGATGAAATGGGCCGGCTCGTCCTTGTCGGCATTGTCGGCGTCGTGGTCCTGGTCCTGGTCGGCAACCGGCTCGATGGCAACCGGCTCGATGGTAAGCGGTGCGGCGGCCACCGGCACGGCAATGGCGGCCAGCGCGGGCACGACCACAAAGGGTTCAAGCGCCTGGGCGCGGGCAACCACGGGCACTTCCGCCAGCACCGGCTCTTCCTGTAGCGCGGGCGGCTCCACTGCAATGGGCTGGGCGGCAAAAATCGGCTCTTCGGTGCGTTCGACGGGCTGGTCGAGGTCGGCGATGGGCTCGGCAACGGGCTCAGCAGGCACCGGCTCTTCCCAACGCTGGTCCGGCTCAAGCTCGGCTTCCTGGAACGGCACGGCGTCGAGTTCGTCCTGCGGGCGTTCCACGATCACGGCGCGAGCCTGCCGGATGGCGCGGCCCGAGATCAGCTCGTTGAAGATCACGAGGCCGATCTGGAGCAGCAGGGAAGCCAGGCCAACCGCGACCAGGGTGGAGGTGGTGCGCGGCGATGACGGGACCACGGCGGGAGCGGCCATGGTGACCACGCGTACATCGGGAAGCGCGGAATTGGAGTCGGTGCGGGAGGCCGCCTCGCTGTAGCGCTGCAGATAGCCTTCGAGGAGGTTGCGCTGGGCGGCCGCTTCGCGCTCGAGGCTATCGAGGGTGACCGTATCCTGGGTGGCGGTGGAGGCGGAGGTCTTGGCGTTGGTGAGATCGGCGCGCAGGGACGTTTCAACGTCGGCTTCGATCTGGGCTTCCGCTTCCAGCGCTTCGGCAACGCGGCGCCCTTCAATGGCGATCTGGTTGTTGAGCTCGTTGATCTGGGCGTCGGCGGCCCGGATATTGGGGTGATTGCCGAGCAAGGTGGCCGAGAGCTGGGCCCGTTCGCCCTGCAGGCGCGCCTTTTCCTGGCTGAGCTGCTGGATCACGGTGGATTCGCGCACATCGGCGACGCCGTCGATGGGCTGACCGCGCTCCAGCAGGCCCCGGATCAGGGCGGCCCGCGACAGGGCGGCATTCTTGCGCTCCTGGGCGGCGTTGATCTGGGTGGCGATGGTGGAGAGCTGCTGATCGACCAGGCTGGTATTGTTGCTGCCAACAAACAGGTCATTATCGACCTTGAAGTTGGCCACGGCCGCTTCGGCTTGGGTGACGCGGGTGCGCAGCTTGCCGATTTCGGCTTCCAACCAGCCCGAGGCCTCGGCGGTATCGGACAGCGACAATTCGGTGCGGCGAGCGACATGGGCCGCGGCAATGGCGTTGGCGATATCAGCGGCGCGCTGCGGATCGGTGGAGCGGAAGATCACCGAGATGACGCGGGAGTCGCGCTCCTGGATGACCGTCAGGCGATCATAGATGTTGGCAAGGACCGTTTCGTCGGTGTTGCCCGGCGCGCTGCTGCGGCCCAGCATCTGGGTGAGCATGGCGAGCGGGGAAAAGCTGGCGGCACCACCATTGAATTCGGCAACCGAACGCAGGCCGAGCTGGTCGATGACACGCAGCAGGGTGTCGCGCGACTTGATCAGCTCGATCTGGCTGGAGACCACGCCCGCTTCGGCGCCGGTCAGCGACGGGGCCTGCTCGTTGGCGGCGCGGGTGTAGATGTTGCTGCGGGGTTCCACCAGGATGGCGGCGGTCGACTCGTAGAGCCGGGGCATGAACATCAGAATGGCAAAGGTCGCGCCAAGCAGCAGCAGCGTTACGAGAACGATGCGCGGCAAGCGCCGCAGGATCGCTCCGGCCAGCGCCCCCATATCGATCCGTGCATCGCGCACGGTATCCGCCTCATAAGCCATCGCCGACCTCGCCCCAGTTGCCTTGTTATGGCGCCAGCGTGGTAAGCAATCCGTTAAAGGCCTCGCAAAGCGCAACACGGGCCCTGCACATTAAGCAAAATCTTAACCATGCAAGGACAAAGTGGCGCCAAATCAAACGGCGAGACCTTCATGCGCTGGCTTCCTCTGCTTTCCATGGCCCTGGTGCTGCCGCTGGCGGCCTGTGCCACCACGCGCGACGCGACCTATCTGGTGGACACCAAGGGGCCCTACCAGCTCGACACCGGCGACACACTGCGGGTGACCGTTTACGGCGACGACGAACTGACCGACACCTACCGCGTGGATGACAGCGGTGCGGTGGCGTTTCCCCTGGTGGGGCCGGTGCAGGTGCGCGGGCAAACCACTGAACTGGCGGGTCGGCGCCTCGCCGGCGCCCTGGCGAACGGGTATATGCGCAATCCGGATGTGGCGGTTGAAGTGGCCGAATACCGGCCGTTCTTTATCCAGGGCGAGATCGGCAATTCCGGCCAGTTCCCCTATGTATACGGGATGACCGTGCGCGCGGCGATCAGCACTGCCGGCGGGTTCAGCGACACCGCCGACCGCGACAAGGCGGTGGTTTATCGACGGCAGGGCAACGAGATGGCCAAGGGCACGGTTGATCTGGATTTCCCCATCTATCCCGGCGACACGATCGTGGTGCTGGAGCGCTGGTTCTAGGCGTGACAGGGGGCCAAGGGGGCAGGCTGCGGATCCTGCAGGTGA
>JAQGKH010000236.1 GCA_028290225.1 Devosia sp.
CGACCTCGTTGATTTCCTGAGCGGTCACGTTGCGCTTGGTGATGAACTTGAAATCGACGCAGGACACGTTCGGGGTCGGAACGCGGATGGAAATACCATCCAGCTTGCCCTTGAGCTCGGGCAGAACCAGGCCGATGGCCTTGGCGGCACCGGTCGAAGTGGGGATCTGCGACAAGGCTGCGGCGCGGCCGCGATAAAGGTCCTTGTGCATGGTGTCGAGCGTGGGCTGGTCACCGGTATAGGAGTGGATGGTGGTCATCATCCCCTTTTCGATGCCGAACTCCTTGTGCAGCACATAGGCCAGCGGGGCCAGGCAGTTGGTGGTGCACGAGGCGTTGGAGATACCCGTGTGGTCGGCGGTCAGCTGCTGGTGGTTGATGCCGTAAACCACGGTCAGGTCAGCGCCTTCGGCGGGGGCCGAGACGATCACCTTTTTGGCGCCGGCCTGCAGGTGGGCGGCAGCCTTTTCGCGGGACGTGAAGATGCCCGTGCATTCCAGCACGATGTCGATGTTCATTTCGCGATGCGGCAGTTCGGCTGGGTTCTTGACGGCAGTGACCTTGATGGGGCCGCGGCCCACATCGATGGTGTCGCCGGCCACGGTCACCGTGCCGGGAAAGCGGCCATGGACGCTGTCGAAGCGGATCAGGTGGGCGTTGGTTTCAACCGGGCCGAGATCGTTGATGGCGATCACTTCGATATCGGTGCGACCCGACTCGATGATGGCGCGCAGGATGTTGCGGCCGATGCGGCCAAAGCCGTTGATGGCGACGCGAACTGCCATGGGAAAACGCTCCTTGAGGAGGAAAAGGAAAAGGGAGGCGGGGCTTTCTTACAGCTGGGCGGTGACGGCTTCAACAATACCTTGCGGGGTGATGCCGAAGTACTCGTAGAGCTTGTCGATGGGGCCCGAAGCGCCAAAGGCATGCAGGCCGATGAACTTGCCCCTGGGGCCAAGCAGGGTGCCCCAGGACAGGCTGATGCCAGCTTCCACCGCAACGCGCGCCTTGGCCGAGCCGATCACTTCGGCCTGGTAGGCTTCGGGCTGGGCTGCAAACAGCTCCATGCAGGGCACCGAAACGACGCGGGCGGAAATGCCCTGCTCATCGAGCAGCTTCTTGCCGGCCAGCGCGATTTCCACTTCCGAGCCGGTGGCAAAGATCACGGCCTGGGCATCGGCATCGCCGGCCAGGGTATAGGCGCCCTTGGCGGAACGGTTTTCCTCGGTGAACTCGGTGCGTACCGTGGGCAGGTTCTGGCGCGACAAGGCCAGAAGCGAGGGCGCGTCCTTGGTTTCGATGGCCAGCTGCCAGCATTCCAGCGCTTCCACCGCATCGGCGGGGCGGAAAACGAGAAGGTTCGGAATGGCGCGCAGGGCGGCCAGGTGTTCGATGGGCTGGTGGGTGGGGCCGTCTTCGCCCAGACCGATGGAGTCATGGGTCATCACATAGACGACGCGCTGGGTCATCAGGGCAGACAGGCGAATGGAGGGGCGGGCATAATCGGTGAAAACGAGGAAGGTGCCGCCATAGGGGATGAGACCGCCGTGCAGGGCGATGCCGTTCATGGCCGCGGCCATGCCGTGTTCACGAATGCCATAGCGCATATAGCGGCCGAGACGATCGGTGTCGGTGAAAGGCAGGGTCTGGGTGGTGTTGGTGAGGTTGGAGCCGGTGAGATCGGCCGAGCCACCCAGGGTTTCGGGCACGATGCCGTTGATCACCTCAAGGGCCATCTGGCTCGACTTGCGGGTCGCCACCTTGGGCTTGTCCTCGGTCAGCTTGCGCTTGTAGTCGCTGAGCACCTGGGCATAGCCCTCGGGCAGGTCGCCCCGGAAGCGGCGCTCGAACTCGGAAAGCTTGTCGGCGGGCAGCGCGGCAAGCTGATCGGCCCAGGCGGCGCGGGCCTGAGCGCCACGGGCGCCGGCAGCGCGCCAGGCCTCAAGCGTTGCCGCGGGGATTTCGAAGGCTGGGTAGTCGATGCCCAGGGCTGCCTTGGCGCCGGCCAGTTCCTCGGCGCCGAGCGGCGAGCCGTGGACCTTTTCGGAGCCGGCCTTTTTGGGCGCGCCAAAGCCGATCGTGGTCTTGGCCGCGATCATCGTCGGCTTGTCGCTGTTCCTGGCGTCGCGCAGGGCCGCCTCAAGGGCGTCCTGGTCATGGCCGTCGACCGCGACGGTGTTCCAGCCGGAAGCCTGGAAGCGCGCCAGCTGATCGGTGGAGTCGGCGTTGGAAACCTTGCCGTCGATGGTGATGCCGTTGTTGTCCCAGATCAGCACCAGCTTGTTGAGCTTGAGGTGACCGGCGAGCGAAATGGCTTCCTGGGAGATGCCTTCCATCAGGCAACCGTCACCGGCGAGCACATAGGTATAGTGGTTCATCGCCGCTTCGCCGAACTCGGCGGCGAGCTTGGCTTCGGCGATGGCCATGCCCACCGCATTGCCGACGCCCTGGCCCAACGGGCCGGTGGTGGTTTCGATGCCCTGGGCGAAATGATATTCAGGGTGCCCGGCGGTCTTGGAGCCCAGCTGACGGAAATTCTTGATCTCGTCGAGGGTCATGTCCGGATAGCCGGTCAGGTACAGCACCGAATAAAGCAGCATGGAGCCATGGCCGGCCGAGAGCACGAAGCGGTCGCGATCTGGCCACTTGTAGTCGGTCGGATCAAACTTCATGATCCTGGTGAACAGCACGGTGGCAATATCAGCGCAGCCCATGGGCAGGCCCGGATGGCCAGAATTGGCCTTTTCCACCGCATCCATGGACAAGGAGCGGATGGCGTTAGCCAG
>JAQGKH010000238.1 GCA_028290225.1 Devosia sp.
AAATCGCCGATCAGGTCCGAGCCATTGCCCTTGGCGATCACGAAAATATCCGCACCTGCGCCGCCAAACAGCACATCGTCGCCCGCCCCACCATCCAGGGTTTGCTTGCCGGCGCCCCCGCGCAGGATGTTGTTGGCGCTGTTGCCCGTGCCGACAAGACCTTCGCCCGAAAGCGTCAGGTTTTCGATATTGGCGCCCAGCGTGTAGTTCATCCAGGTCACCACCGTGTCGATGCCCTCGCCGGCGCCCTCCACGACTTTGTCCTTGGGTCCCTTGACGTAATAGGTGTCGTCCCCGCCCCCGCCACTCATCGCCACGCCATTGCCGCCGCCCCACAGCGCCTCGTTCCCGGCCGTGCCGGTGAGCGACAGGGTGGTGCTGGAAGAATACAGATTGCTTTTGTTGCTTGCCCCTTCGGACAACAGCACCCCAAGAGCATTTTTGATGAGAGCCATGAGAACCTCGCTTCGGTTCCCGCAGTCTCAAATACAGCCCTTGCCAAAGGGTTTGCATTACCCGGCGCAATTTTAGCAATCCCCGCCCTAGCGAGCCACCGAGACAGACTTCACGTGGATCTTTATAAGCGTTACTACGGAGAAGACGTGTCTTTTCAGCCAAGATTAGCATAGATATGCGGATATATACTTATCCCTGCAGCGGAAGGACTGCTAGCTGGAAGCGGCACCCGATGTGGTGTCAGAAGCCAGGGTCCGGCCGTGGTTTGCAGCATGCTGGATCAGCAAGGAGGCAACTATGGCGGTCAGCGACGAAAGGCCGGCCAGCATCAGGGCGCCCGTTCCGCTCACCTCCAGGCCGCTGGCGCGATACAGCGCCCCGATCACAGGCCAAACGACAAACAGGTAGATGCAAGGCAGCACCTGCCGATGCCACACGCTGCCCCAGGACCTCTGCAGAACACCGTACGAGAAAGCACCAAGCACGATAAAGAACACCGGCATGGTTAAAGGGAAAGAACCAGCAGGATTGCCCATAAGCGTGGAACCTCCACTCCGGCGGCCTCGATCCACAAGGCAGAATGAAACAACATCACAAAGATCGTCGCGGCGCCTTTTGCCGTGTTTGCCCAACCATACGGCACGATACCTTGTCGTCCCGCCCTGCCGCACCCTTGCATCTTCTTTTGCCAAAGCAAAAGCTGCCGCCACAGTGAGGTCAAGACCAGCGACGCCGGTTGTCGAAAACCCCGGGATCAGGCGGTCCATCAACCCTTGTTAGTGCCGGCCACAGGTTTGTAACGGGCGATCCGCGGTCTTTGGGTTGGCGGAACCGGCGTTTTGGTGCGTCATTGACCCTCCATGAGCCAGCATGTCGCCCCGCCGCCCCTGAGCCCCAACGACGATGATCTTGCCCGGGCCATCAAGCGCGGCAATGCAGTGCTGTTCGTCGGCGCCGGCGTATCCATGAGCGTGGGCCTGCCCTCCTGGCGCAGCCTCGTGATGCACATGGCCGAGGAGTTGCGCCTGCCACCCGAACTGCTCGACAGTGCCGACTTTTCCTACCAGACCCTGGCCGAGTTTTATCGCCTGCAACTGGGCAGCATCGGCCCCTTGCGCAGCTGGATGGACCGCAACTGGCACATCGAGCGCGAAGCAGTCGAGCAATCGCGCTTGCACAACCTTATCGTGTCGCTCGATTTCCCCATCATCTACACCACCAACTATGATCGCAATCTCGAGGTCGCCTTCGATATCCGCGGCCTGCCCTTCGAGCGCATCGCCAATGCGCGCGACATCGCCGCGAGCAAGAGCTCAGCCACGCAGATCGTCAAGTTCCACGGCGATTTCGATGACGACGCCTCCCTCGTTCTGGCCGAAACCGATTACTTCAACCGCCTGAGTTTCGATTCAGCCCTCGACATCAAGTTCCAGGCCGATGCGCTCGGGCGCACCATCCTCTTCATCGGCTACAGCATGTCGGACGTGAATATCCGCCTGCTGCTGCATCGCCTGTGGAAGACCTGGCAGCGCTCCGGCTATGAGCGCGACCGTCCCCGCTCCTTTGTGTTCATGCCCACCGCCAACATCATCGAGGAAGCCGTGCTGGGCAGTTGGGGCATCACCGTGCTGCATGGCGATACCCCCGATCCCGAAGAAGCCCTCGCCCGATTTCTGCAAGATCTCTGCAACCGCGTGGCGGCACTCCCCGACCCCGCCGAACCCACGGCCTGAACGCCGTTCATCTTCGTTCAGAAGCCGTTCATCTCTGTGGCGGCCCTATGGTTATCCCCGCCGCGCCTCTGCATTGCTGCCGCAATTTACCTGTTCTTAACCCCGTGCGGCACCCCCGCGCCGATAGGCGCCATGCCGGCGCCATGCCATTATCGCCCCCCAAGCCGCGCCCGCCCACTCCCCGCCGAGCCCGCCGCCCATGCCCTTCCGCTTCGTCCATACCGCAGATATCCATCTGGACTCGCCGCTCCGCTCCCTGGCGCTGCGCAATGCCGAGTTGGGGCAACTGGTGGGGGACGCAACCCGCCAAGCCCTTGTTTCCGTTATCGATCTCTGCCTGGCCGAACAGGTCGACGCCCTCGTGATCGCCGGCGATCTTTATGATGGCGACCAGACCTCGATGAAAACCGCCCGCTTCATCGCCACCCAGCTCGGGCGCCTGCACGAGGCGGGCATCGCCACCTTCATCATCCGCGGCAACCACGACGCCCTTTCCCGCATCACCCACGAGCTGATCCTCCCACCCAGCGTCCACATCTTCGGCACCCGCCCCGAGCCAGTCACCCTGCGCCGCGGCGCCCTTGATATCTCCTTGCAAGGGCTCAGTTTTTCCAAGCCCCACGCTCCCGAAAGCCTGCTGCCAAAGTTCCGCGCACCCAGCCCCGACGCGGCTCATATCGGCATCATGCACACCAGCCTCGCCGGCGCGCCCGGCCACGACAACTACGCCCCCTGCAGCGTCGCCGACCTGCATGAATGGGGCTTCGATTACTGGGCCCTGGGCCATGTTCACGCCCGCACCCACCACCTCGGCGCCCGCAATGTCGTCATGCCCGGCATGCCCCAGGGCCGCGACATCAACGAGGCCGGCGCCAAGACGGTGTCGCTGGTCACCATCGCCGATGACCGCTCCATCGCCATCGAGGAGCGAGCAACCAGCATTGCGCAGTTCGAGCGCCTCGCCATTGACCTCTCGGGTCAGCAGAGCTGGCGCGAGGTGATCGACACCCTGGAACACAGCATCAATGTCATGCGCTCCGCCACCGCGGCCCCGCACCTGGTGCTGCGCCTCAAGCTCGAAGGTGAAACGCCGCTCAGCTGGCGCATGCGCCGGGACCGCGACCTGCTTCTGGCCGAAATTGAGCAGCGGCTGGAGGGACTTGGCCGCACCTGGATCGAGAAAATCGAACTGGGCACGACCTCGCCCAGCGCAGCCGAAAATCGCTCCTCAGCCGATCCGGTGCTCGAACTTGGCGCCTTGATGCGCACCCAGAGCCTTGCGCAACACAGCGTGCGCGAAACCATCCGACAGCTGATCAAGGATGTCCGCGATACCCTGCCGCCTGAAGCCCGCGGCTTTGCCGGCCAAGACGAAGCCGGCTTTGAAGCTTTTCTCGATCAGGTGCTGAGCGAGGGCAGCGACGACGTCGTTGCCCGTCTGCGCCAGAGCGAAGCCGGGGCCGACTGATGCGCCTGCGCCGCCTCGACCTGCTCCGTTACGGCAAATTCACCGATTTTTCGGTCGACTTCGGCGATCCGCAACCCGGCGTGCCCGACCTGCACATCGTTTATGGCCTCAACGAAGCCGGAAAATCCACGTCGCTGTCTGCTTATCTCGATCTGCTATTCGGCATCGAGGAGCGCAGCCGCTTCAATTTCCTGCACCCCTACCCCGCCATGGAAATCGGCGCGGTTCTGGAGTTTGGCGACAAGCGCCACAGCCTGCGCCGCATCAAGGGCCGAACCAATTCACTGCGCGATGAACGCGGCCAGGCCGTCAGCGAAGCCCTGCTCAGCACGCCACTGGGCGGGCTGACCCGCGACGCTTACCGGATGATGTTCTCCCTCGATGACCAAACGCTGGAGGATGGGGGCAACGCCATTCTGGAAAGCCGCGGCGACCTCGGGGAGTTGTTGTTTTCAGCCAGCACCGGCCTGGCCGATATCGGCCGCACGCTCGAAGCCATCAGGGCGGAAGCCGACGGCATCTACCGCAAAAGTGCCAGTTCTACCCAGATCGCCGTGCTCAAGCGCCAGCTCGCCGATCTCAAGACGCGTCGCGACGGGATCGACATCCAGGCATCCGCCCATGCCGCGCTGGTCGCCGAGCTGGACCGCGCGAGCGCAAGCTATGATGAGGCCAATGCCGAGCTGGGGCGCCTGCGGGCCGAGCATGAGGCGATAGGGCGGATGATCCGCGCCTTTCCCTTGGCCAACGAGCACGCGCGGATCACCGAAGCCTTGGTCGACGCACAAGACCTGCCCCGCCCGCCCGCTCACTGGGGCAGCGAGCTGCCAGCGTTGATGCGAGACGAAACCCGCCTGCTGACGCGCCATGCGGATCTGGAACAGCGGATCGAGCGACTGCGCACCGAGATCGACGCAATCGCCGTGGATACCAGCATTGTTGCCCTCGCCGGTCAGGTCGAGGCGCTTGCCGAGGCTGCGGCCCGCTTTCGCACGGCGGAAGACGACCTGCCCAAGCGGCGCCAAACCCTGCTGGAACAACAGGCCCGCATTGCCGCCATCACCCGCTCGCTGGGGCGGGCAGGTGAAACCGACCCGGGTGCCCTTCTGGTTTCCGCTTCGCTTGCTGGGAGCCTACGCGATCTCATCGAGCAGCGCTCGGGGATCGACGCCACGCTTCAATCCGCGGATCGGGAGCTCACCCTCGCGCAACTGGCGCTTGACGCTGCTCAACAGGAACAATCCGCGCTGCTAGCCAAGCGCCCCGCCGCCGATGGCAGTCTCCTCGCCCGTCTGGAAGCCAGCATTGCCGCGGCCGGCCAAAGCGATCTGCCAGCACGCGAACGTATTCAGGCCCGCGACTTGCCAAAGCTGCAGCGTGAACTCGATGCCGCCTTGGCGGCGCTTCACCCCTGGTCTGGCACTGCCAGGGAGCTTGCCCAGCTGCAGCTGCCAACTGCGGGGCAGATCAGCGCCTGGCGCGCCGAGGTCACGGACATCGAAACCCGCAGAGCCCACCACCAGGCAAATCGGCGCGAACTGCTCGCAAGGCAGGCCGAACAACACAGCCGCCTCAAGCGCCTCCGGGCAATGGGAGCGATCGACGACACCGAAGCGGCCCAGGCCCGCGCCGCTCGCAACGCCGCCTGGAGCCAGCACTTCCGCCAATTGGATCGTGGCAGCGCCGCGGCCTTCGAGACAGCGATGCAAGCCGACGACCAGATTGGCGAGGCGCGCATCGCCAACGCCCAGGCCACCGCTGAATTGCGGAGCGTTTCCGTCGATCTGGAGGCAACCATTGCCCGCCTCGAGCAGGAAGACGCTGCGCTGGCGGAAGTCGCCGCAGAACTTGAGGGCTTGAGGTCGGCAATCGCGGCCAGCATTCCCTCCGAGCTGGACCAGCACCGGGACGCCAAGCCACGTCAATGGCTGGAGCAAATCGATCATTGGCGTGCCGGCTGGGAACGCGCATCCCAGGCATGGTCGGCATTGCAAACGGCCACCGCAGCGCTCGATGACACCCGCGCCGAACTCGAACGGGAGCGGGACACTTTTGCCGAGGCCCTGGTTGGCGCCGGCCTGGATGCGACGGCGCTCGAGCTACCTGCGCTGCTGCAGGCGGCCGAGAACTTTCTGAGCACCGGCAAAGCGGCCGCTGCTGCCTCTGAAGCCACGGAAAAAACCGTGCGCGACCGCGAGCGGGAACTGCTCGAGCGCAGCCGGGCCCGCGACATGGCCCGGAGCAAACACCAGGCCTGGCAGGACAGCTGGAGCGGCATGCTGGGCGAGACGTGGTTTGCGGACCAATCCGCTAGCATCGGCGCAGTTCGCGCCATTCTTGACGCCTTGGTCGAACTTGCCGCCGAACTGCGCCAACGCGATGAAACGGGGCATCGCATCACCGCCATGGAACGAGACCAGAGCGCCTTCCGGGAGCGGCTTGCCGAACTGCACCGGGTTCTGGGCGACCGCTTCGAACCGGAAGAAGCGCTCCGCGCCGCGGCCGCGCTGTCCCAGCGCAGCCAGCAAAGCCAGCACAGTCTGGAGCGGCGCCAGGATAAGCAAAAGGAACTCGAGCACCTCACCACTCAGCAGGAAGCGCTTGCCCAGGAGCTTGCCATCCATGAGCGGCGAAAGGCTGAACTCCTCCAGTTTTTTGCTGCAGCAGACCTTGCCGAGGTTGATGCCGCCCTGGCCCGCTGCGCCGAACGCGACCGGCTGGAGCAGGAGCAGCACAAACTCGCCAGCCGCATCACGGCAGAAATGAACGTGACCGGCCTCGAGGAGGCCTTGCGCATTCTGGTCGAAGTCGATCGTGCCGCTCTCGATCAGGACGCTGCCATGCTGGCCGGCAAGCTCGAGGATCTGGACGAGCGCCGGCGGCTGCTGTTTGCCGACAAGACCAGCGCCGCGGATCGCTTGGCCGCGGTCGGCGGCGATGACGCGGTGGCGCGTATCGAAGCCGAGCGCCGCACCGTGCTGCTCCAGATCGAGGATATGGCCCTGCGGTTTGTTCGCTTGAGAGCGGGTAGCCTCGTCGCCGAACATGCGTTGCGCGCGTATCGCGAGCAGCACCGCTCCTCCATGATGCAGCGCGCGTCGGACGCATTCCAGGCGATTACGCGCAACGAGTATTCAGGATTGACCACGCGGCCTGAAAAGGATGGCGAAGCCTTGATCGGCCTTGGCCGTGGCGGCGGCTCGAAGCTGGCAACTGATATGTCCAAGGGCACCCGCTTCCAGCTTTACCTGTCCCTGCGCCTCGCCGGTTATGCGGAATTTGCGGCCGTGCGGCCCTCGGTCCCGTTTATCGCCGATGATATCATGGAAACCTTCGATGAGCCGCGATCCGAGGAAGTGTTCCGCCTGTTTGCCCAAATGGCCTCGATGGGACAGGTGATTTATCTCACCCATCACCGCCACCTCTGCGACATTGCCCAGCAGGTGGTGCCAAGCGTCAAGATTCATCAAATCTCGGCGTAAGCCAACGCCTCGCGAACCGCACCGCATGTCGGGCGACATCCCTGGCCGCTCGGCCAGGCGGTACATTCGCAGAATGTAAGAAACTTTCACGGCTGCTTACAAAACCCGCTGCTTTGCACCCGCAGACATCAGTTCCATGCATAAACCGCGCACCCGCTTGACTCGAAAAGTAGGATAGTTACAGATTGTCCTCCATTCTACACAATGCACTGGTCGCTTAAGACTTAGGTGCCGGCGTGGCAGCGCGAGGGAAGATGACGTTGGTGCAGTCCACGCAGCCCAAGCTTCAGGTGAACGGCGCCACCAAGGTGTACAACACCAATTCGGGCGATCTGCTCGCCATTGATCGTTGCAGCATCGATATCGCACCCGGTGAGATCGTTTCGGTCGTGGGCCCATCGGGTAGCGGCAAGACAACGCTGCTTTGGGCCATTTCCGGGCTGCATGGCCTGACCTCGGGCGAGATCCTGCTCGACGGCAAGCCAGTGACCGGACCTCGCCGCGAAATCGGCATGGTGTTTCAGGACGCCAATCTGCTGCCCTGGCGCACCATCGACGCCAACATCAACTTTCCCTTCGAGATCAAGGGCGAAAAACCCGATCGCGACTGGATCACGACCCTGATGCACCGGGTCGGCCTGGAAGGCTTTGGCGCACGCATGCCGCGCGAGCTGTCGGGCGGCATGCAGCAACGCGTTGCCCTGGTGCGCGCGCTCAGCTTCAAGCCATCGGTGCTGCTGATGGACGAGCCCTTTGGCGCGCTGGATTCCTTCACGCGCGAGGAGATGAACCATCTGGTGGAGGAGATCTATCTCGACACCAGGACCACCATTGTCCTGATCACCCATTCCATTGAAGAAGCGATCTTTTTGTCCGACCGCGTGGTGGTGATGAGCGCCCGCCCCGGGCGCATCGCCCATGTCCATGACGTGCCCTTCGCCCGGCCGCGTTCCATGGAGATCATGACAACGCGCGAAGTGTTCGACCTGACCAACACCATCAAACGCGAAATCGTCGGTGACCAGCAAAGCAAGGCGGCGGTGCGCCGCCGGCAAGCTGTGCCCGTTTCGGCTCCCTTGTAAGGAAAAGCGCCAATGAGCTCAGCGGACGCCATTCCGCAATTCAACAAGCCAGCTGGCGGCAACAGCGAAGTGGGCGTAACCAACATGTCCGCCCTGACCGCTGGACCCGGCATCAAGTCACTGTTCGATTTCGCGATTATCGCCCTGGTCGCCGTCGTGGTGATCGGCGGGCTCGAATTGCTGCTGACCGTTTTTGCCGTGCCGCAATATGTGCTGCCCAAGCCGCACGAGATTGCCGTGGCTCTGGTCACCGATTTCCCGCTGATCGCGCCTCACCTCGGCCACACGCTGGTGGAGCTGTTCTCGGGGTTTGGGATCGGCGCGC
The DNA here is from genome assembly GCA_028290225.1 of Devosia sp. GTDB lineage: Bacteria > Pseudomonadota > Alphaproteobacteria > Rhizobiales > Devosiaceae > Devosia. Next base: position 8,547 of record JAQGKH010000238.1, read on the forward strand.
TAGTGGGGCTGGTCCTTGCGGCGGTGGTGACCCAGTTTCCCTTCGTTGAAAAGATCATCACCCCCTATATCCTGCTGCTGGTGACCACGCCGATGCTGGCCCTGGTGCCCCTGCTGATCCTGCGCTTCGGCTTTGGCTACGAGCCGCGCATCATCGCGGTGGCGCTTGCTTCAGGTCCCATGGTGATGATCAACGCCACCACCGGCTTCCGCCGGGTCGATAGCGGCAAGATCGCCTTGGCGCGCTCCTATGGCGCCTCCACCTTGCAGATCTTCTGGAAGATCCGCGCTCCGATGGCACTGCCGATGATCTTTGTGGGCCTGATGGTGGGCTCCATTTTCGGGCTGCTAACTGCGGTGGGCGCAGAAATGGTGGGCGGAGGCTTTGGGCTGGGCAACCGGCTGACCTCCTATTCCTCCATGATCCAGATGCCGCAATTCTTCGCGGTGGTGCTGATCCTGTCCATCCTGGGCATCCTCATCTACGTGCTGTTTTTCCTGCTGGGCAAGAAGTTCGCCAGCTGGGAAGCCTGAGTGACTAACCGCGGCGAGGGGAAAACGCCGCGGGATCGCAATGTCGGACGTTCAATCAACAGGGGAATGCAATGACCACCACACCGACCCGAAACATCAGCCGCCGCACCTTCCTCCAGGTCTCTGCGGCAGGCGTCGTAACTGCCACCGCCTTGGGGGGTATCGGCCCTGCCGCCGCCGCTCCCTATGAGAAATTCACCTGGATTTCACCCCGCGGCTCCCTCGAAGTGCTCGATGACTATGGCTTCTGGGTTGCCAAGAAGATGGGGTACTTTGCCGAGCTTGAGGTGGAGCCCGAGATGCAGCCCGGGCCTTCGGATGGCACGGCGACGGTCAAGTTCGTCGATGTCGGTCAGGCCGATATGGGCTTCCCCTCGCCCGGCGTGTTCTCGTTCGGGCTCGAGAACGGCATGAAGCTCAAATCCGCTTTCCATATCGGTGCGCGCGACACCTTCAGCATCGCCTTCCGCAAGGGAGAAGGCAGCAACGACCTCAAGACCCTGGAAGGCAAGACCATCCTGCTCGGCTCGGCGGCATGGCAATCCATCGTCGATCCCATGCTCGCAGTGCAGGGCGTCGACGTTTCCAAGATCAAATATGTGGAAGCGGGCTGGCCGACCTGGTCCACCGCGCTCAAGGCCGGTCAGGGCGATGCGGCCCTGAGCTGGGAAGGGCTGCGCGCCGAATGGATCGCCACCGGCCTCGACTTTGAATATTGGCTGGGCGTGCAGAAGTCGCCCCTGTTCTCCAACACTTTCGTGGTTCGCGCTGCCGATCTGGAAGACCCCGACAAGAAGGCCTATCTCGAAAAATATCTGCGCGGCTGGGCCATGGGCCTGGAATGGGCCAGCCACAATCCCCGCGCTGCGGTGGACATTGTCTTTGAACAGTTCCCGAGCCTCGCCACCAGCCTCGGGCCTGAGCTGGGCACCACCTCGATCCTGCAGCAGATCAATGTGTTCACCGGTGACATGTCCAAGCGCGCCGGTTGGGGCGACCATGACATGGCGGCCTGGCAGACCTTCTTTGATACCCTGTTCGAGCTTGGGCTCGTGAAAAGCCCGGTGAAGGCCGAGGATGTCGCGACCAACGAGTTGATCCCGGCCATCAACAGCTTCGACAAGGCCAAGGTCAAGGCGGATGCCGAGGCTTACCCGCTGTCCGAGGCGATGGCGGCAGTGGATGTGGACGCCATCAAGGCGCACCTGTTCGACCAGGCTATCGCTTCTTAGGCCACGCCGATCTTCTTGAGCACGGACGGCCTGCCCGCCCGTGCTTGCAGTCACCAATGGGAGGGCCGGATGGCCGAGAAAGTCAAAGTTCTGGTGGTTGGCCTGGGCAATATGGGCGCTTCACATGCCAGCGCGTACCACCGCAATCCCGGCTTCGAGATTGTCGGGCTGATGAGCCGCTCCATCAAGACCAAGGCCATTCCGGCCGAACTCGCCGGCTATCCCTTGTTCGAGGATTATGATGCTGCGCTGGCCACCACCCGGCCGGACGCCGTCTCGATCAATTCCTGGCCCAACAGCCATGCCGAATACGCCATCAAGGCCATCAATGCCGGCGCCCATGTCTTCATGGAAAAGCCCCTGGCAACCAACATTGCCGATGCGCAAGCCGTAGTGCAACTTGCGCGCCAGAAGAACCGCAAGCTGGTGCTCGGCTATATCCTGCGTGTGCATCCCAGCTGGATGAAGTTCACCGAACTGGCGCAAACGCTGGGCAAACCCCTGGTGATGCGCCTCAACCTTAATCAGCAGAGCAGCGGCCCGGCCTGGACCTGGCACAAGAACCTGATCGACTCACTGCCGCCCATTGTCGACTGCGGCGTGCACTATGTGGATGTGATGTGCCAGATGACCGGAGCCAAGCCCGTGCGGGTTCACGGTATTGGCGCCAAGCTCTGGGCCGAGGCCGCTCAGCCCAATTACGGGCACCTGCATGTCACCTTCGATGATGGCTCGGTTGGCTGGTACGAAGCCGGTTGGGGCCCGATGATGAGTGAAGTGGCCTATTTTGTGAAGGACGTGATCGGCCCCAAGGGCGCAGTGTCCATTGTTCCCAACCCATCGGCGGGAAAGGCTCAGCTGGAAGAGCTTTCCGATTCAGCCGATATCGACAAGCATACCAAGACCGACGCGATCCAGTACCACCATGCCGAAGTGGGCCCCGACAAGAATTTCGTGCGCAAGGACGAGATCTTCACCATGACCGACGAGCCTGGCCACCAGGAATTGTGCGATCGCGAGCAGGCATACTTCCTGCGCGCCATTCTTGAGGATCTGGATCTGACCGAATCCATGGACGCTGCGGTCAACAGCCTGCGCATCGTCCTGGCCGCCGAGCAAAGCATCAACGAGGGTCGGGTAGTTGAACTGGCCTGATGGCCCTGCCCTTCTTCCCTTATGATTGAGGCCCGCCTTTGAGCTACAAAGCCATTTATACCTATGCCTGGGACCTCCAGGAGGCTGGCGTTTCGGCCGCCACCGACTCCTTTCAGCGCCTCGGCCTGGATACGGTGACGATGGCCGGCAGCTATCATGCGGGCAAGTTTCTCCGGCCGCGCGGCACCACGGGCAAGGTTTATTTCCCCGAGGACGGCACGATCTATTTCCATGCCGACTCATTGCGTTATGGGGCGATCAAGCCGCAGGCCAATTCATTGCTGGCCAATGGCGACCCCCTGGATGAGTTGACCCGATCCGGCATGGCCACCAATGTGTGGCTGGTGCTGTTGCACAACACGCGCCTGGGCATGGCCCACCCCGACAGCGTAGTGCACAACGCCTTTGGCGATCCCTATTTCTACAATCTCTGCCCCTCTGCCCCTGAGGCTCGGGCTTATGCCATCGGCTTGGCAGTAGACGTCACCCAGAGCTATTCGGTGTCGGGCATTTCCCTGGAAGCGCCAGGCTGGACGCCCTATGCCCACGGCTTTCACCATGAATTTGCTTTGCTGCGCTCCAATGCCTGGCTCGACAATCATCTGGGCCTTTGCTTTTGCGAGCATTGCCTGGCGGGAGCGGAGCGCTCCGGCATCGATGCACGCCGCCTCAAGGCACAGGTAGCAGGGGACATAGAGGTCTATCTCGAAAGCGGTATCGAGTACCCCACGGATATGGCCGAGGCCTTCTGGCGGGCCGATCTGGCCGGAGATTTCGAGCTCCAGAGCTTTCTCGACTTTCGCTGCGAGGTGGTCACGAGCCTTGTCAGCGAAATCCGGGCGGCGGTCAGGGCCGATGCGAGCGTTTCGGTGATCCCCTCCGTGGCCCGCCCGACCGGCGGCGCCTGGTATGAAGGCAGTGATCTACGCTCCCTGGCGCAAGCGGCTGGCATCGTTGAAGCCTGCTTTTACGAACCCACAGCACAACGAGTGGCTGCTGATCTGTTTGATATTCGGCGCCGTCTCAGGGGCGAAGGCAAACTGCGCGGCATTCTGCGCCCGTCTTACCCGGACCTCGCCAGCAAGGCTGAATTCCTCGCCGCCGTGCAGGTACTGCGTGCTGGCGGGGTAGACGAACTGGCCTTCTACAATTGGGGCTTCCTGCGCCAGGACAATCTGTCCTGGATCGGGGAAGCCCTGCAAGGGTAGCTCGCAACGCAGGATCGAACTGCTGAACCGAACGGACTAGTCATAATGATGAGCGCGTGCAAGCGTGGCCTCGGACAGCGCTCCCCCCGATTATGTTTCCAAGGCCCCGCCGAGTTCTTCTATCCGCCTTGCCAGGCGAGCGCTGGGCGTCACCATCCCAACCGTTCCGGCCGGTGACTCGAACAGCGCGTGCCGCTCTTCCTCGGTGGACATGAAGAAGGGATAGCGCTCCAGCAGGCCCGGATAAATGGCCGGCACATCGGCAACCATCAGCACCATGGGAAATCGCAGGCCGTGATAATAGCGTGCTTCACCCCATTGGGTAGAGTTGAAAACCCGCCGGTAAAAGGCCGAGTGCTCGGGTCTTACGGACGAGAGGCAATACCTGGCATCATAGTGACGCGCCGCCATGACCCCGATCCGCAGAGCCAGAAACGGTAGTGCGGGATAGGCGAGGCTGGCTTCATGATCGGCAGTGAACCGGCCCGGATCGACGAGGCGCACTCCGTCATGGACCAGATGATCTACCAGATCGGGGAACACTGATTGGGCCGGTGAGGTCGGCGTCTCGCGGCAGAGATGATGCACGCGAATGGAGCTGACGAGCCGCCCGTCGATATGCACCCCGAAACAGGAAACATTTGGCAGTTCGTCAAATTCGTCGCGCACCACCTGCTGGCTGTTGAACGGGATGAACTCCTCCCGTCGGTAGGCTTCGTAGCGAAGCCGATACACAGGATCCAGCTGATCCTCTATGCTCACTCTCCGGTACTCGACCCTGTCCAGCAGGTCGACAAGCGCCTCCGCAAAGCGGGACGCGCCCCCGGCAACAGGCGTGATTGCCGCACTCATCACTAAACCCCTTACACCATCCTACTTAAGCACTTGTTAGCCATGTTGAGAACTACCGATCAAAGGCATGCTCGAACAGACTAGGTCTTTTGATGGAGTGAAAGGAGCAAAACGGCGTGATGAATGGGATTTTACAACGAGTTAACCGCTCTTGTCATTTTTGCAGGGAAGGATTGTGCTCCGCGCATGCGTGCAATCAGCTCGGCAATTTCCTTGCGCGGCAATGGCGCGCCGAACAAGAAGCCCTGGATTTGGTCGACGCAGGTGTGTGCTAACACCAGCTGGAGTTGTTCTTCGGTCTCTACGCCCTCCGCCGTGATTACGAGGTTGTTGTCCTTGCCCAACTGGGCCACATTGGACAAGAGCTTGAGCGCGCGCGGGTCATGGGCAATGTTCATGACAAAGCTGCGGTCGACCTTGAGCTTGGTGAAAGGCAGCGCCTGCAAATAACTCAAGGACGAATAACCGGTGCCGAAGTCGTCCAGGGCAATGCCAACCCCCTTGGCCGCCAGCCCGCTCAGGATCTTGGTGGCGGCGTCACGCTCTTCGATCAGGGCTGTTTCGGTGACTTCGACTTCCAGACGGTTTGCCGGTAGTCCTGAGCCGCAGAGTGCTTGTTCGACCATGACTGCGACATCAACATTACGGAAATCGCGGGCGGAGATGTTCACCGAAACACTGACATCTTCCGGCCAAGACCGACATTCCTTGCTTGCAGTCGCAAGAACCCAGCGGCTGATCTCGGAGATAAGCGCGGTTTCTTCGGCAATGGGAATGAACACCGCAGGGGAAATGGGCCCGAATTCAGGATGGTGCCAGCGTGCCAGAGCTTCGCAGCTGACCACGCGTTGCGTTTTGACATCGACAATGGGCTGGAACACCAGAGATAATGCGCCGATGTCCACCGCATGGTGCAGATCGGTCTTGAGGCGCTGACGGTAGCGATAATCGACATCCATCTCTTCCTGGAAGCGCTGGGCCTGTGACTTGCCCGATCCCTTGGCCTTGTACAGCGCCAGATCGGCCTTGGTCATGAGAGCATCAAGACCTTCCACTGAAGCATCCTCGACCACCAGACCCACGCTGACATTGATAACGATGGCCTGGCCCATGATGTCGAATGGCGGCTTGAACAATGCAATGATGGCCTCGGCATCACTCGCGGCGTCGTCCTCGGAAACATCGCCGCGATAAACCAGGAACTCGTCTCCGCCAAAGCGCCCAACAAGGCCCTCTGAATTCATCAGGGTAGTGAGCCGCTGGGACACTTCGATCAGCAAGCGGTCGCCGATCAGGTGCCCCATCGTGTCATTGACATGCTTGAAGTCATCGACGTCAACGATCATCAGCACGATCTTGCCCGAGTTCGTGGCTTTGCGGCGCTCCACCAGGTCCGCTTCCACGAGTTCAGCAAAGTAGCCGCGATTGGGAAGGCCGGTGAGGCTGTCATAATGGGCCATGAAGTTGATCCGCTCGGCCGCCTCCACGCGCGCACTGATGTTTTCAAACAGCAGCACCTTCTGCTCCTGCCGCGAACTCACGGTGACTTCGATAAACTCTCCCGTTTCAAACTGGAGGACGGTCTTGCCGTTCCCGCGCGCGACGCAGCCCAACAGATTATCGGCATCCGCGCGCGACAAGGCGCGGTGCGCTTCGGCCTGGGTAATGCTCACCGCAAAGGCCCGGCCGGACCAATCCCCCGGAGCGAGGGAGTGGAATATCTTTTCGGCATAATCGTTGGTGACCGAGATGAAGCCGTGGCTGTCGAGCATGCACAATCCATGCTGCATGGTGTCGAGTGCGGTATCGAGCTCGATCGCCAGCCTGGAAGCCTCGACTCGCTGATGGACGGCGCTCAACAGGATCAAGCGCACATCGCGCGCCAACACGCGCATGCTGAGCAGCATCGGCAGCATCAGGATGCCGAGCACCTGATGATAGATATCCCCGCCCAGGAGCAATCCGACGCTCATCATCGTGCAGGCAATAACCAGTTGCAGGGTAAGCATCCGGTCCAGCCCGAAATTGCGGGTGACAATTCCGACCATGCAGCCGGTCGTCGTCACCATGCTGATGATTTCGGCAATGGGGTCGTCAACAAACACGAAGCTGGAAAAGCACCAGCTCCCGTAGACAAAGGCGACAAAGCCGCCCCAGAGTGTTGCCCGCACTTCCCATTGATAGGCAGCGGCAACATCATCGGCACCAATATTGGCCTGCTTGAACTGCGTCATGTCAATGAAGCGGAACACAGTAATCAAAATGAAGATCGCCGTGATCGCCCAAAGCAGTGGAGAGCCTGTTTTCAGGGCCGTCGCGCTCGCGCCGGCAGCGCTGGCCAGCGTGCCGTAAATCATCGCGCGCCGATCCTTATAGACCGACCTTACGGTCGATACGTAATCGAGCGCCGGCATGGATTTATGCGCGGGGGTAAACACGCCGATCTCCGGTTGGTGATGGGGCATTAAAGCTTACTTGGGTTAAGGAGGGCTTGAGACGGCGGAATCGGCACGTAAATAGCCGTGTTGGTGGCGCAAGGTAAATAAGGCCATATGCCTCAAGGAGCGAAGCCATTGGCACTCAATGGAAATTTCGCCCGCCAGGCAGCGCCGCATGGGCTTGGCGTCGGGCGAGATCATCCTCGCGCAAAGTGTCGCGGACCGGGCCGCGGCTGCCATGAGGCCCATTGCGCCCTTCATCGGCGCGGGCCAGCACGGCATCTCCCAATGGATGCCCATCGGCAATGTCCAGCAGCATTGGCGTCAGGTCCGTCAATTGCCGCGCCACGATATGGATCACCAATCCTTCCCGCTGCAGCTCGCCCTTGACCGCCAGCATGCGCGCGCCCAGCACGATGCGGCGATTGGCCTCGAACACCTTGGGCCAGACGATCACATTGGCCACGCCGGTTTCATCCTCGAGCGTCGCAAAGATGACGCCTTGGGCTGTGCCCGGCCGCTGGCGCACCAGTACCAGGCCTGCTACCTCCACCTGCCGGCCCGGCTGCAGCCCTAAAAGGGCGTTGGCCTTGACCACACCGCGCCGGTCCAGCTGCGACCGGGCAAAATGCACCGGATGCCCTTTGAGCGAAAAGCTGAGATGGCGATAATCATGGATCACCTCCTCGCCCGGCGGCATGGGAGGCAGATCGGCATCTGCTTCATCTGCAAGGGAAACCGCAGGAGCGGCGGCAAACAGCGGCAGCGTTTCGGCGCC
>JAQGKH010000246.1 GCA_028290225.1 Devosia sp.
GATGGCGCCGCCAATATAGGCCTGCCGATGATCGACGAGGCAAAATGTCGTCGCGGTGCCGGCATCAACGATCAGCAGCGGACCCTTGACCAGGCCCAGGGCGCCGGCGACATTGCACAGACGGTCCGCACCCAGTTGCTCGGGATGGGGCAGGTCAAGCTCGAATTCGCGCCTGAGCTGCGCATTGATGAACAGCACCGGGATCGCGTCGCAAGCCTTGGTGACCGTGGCCTCAAGCGCCGGCACCACGGTGGAAATGATGGCGCGATCTGCCGTTTCCCATACATTGTGGCCCAGCGGGTCCTGAAACAACTGCCGCACGAGGATGCGGTACTCGTCGGCGGTGCATTGGGCATCGGTGCGGAACCGCACCTCGGCAAGTTGCCGTCCGTCGCTCTGGACGAGGCCGGCGACGGTGTGCGTGTTGCCAATATCGAACAGCAGCCAGGTTTCAGCCAACCTCAGGCTCCTTTGGTTTGCTCACCGTGTGGGCCTTGACCTCGGTGACATATTCTCCCACCGCCTGGCGGATAATGGCGGCAATGTCGGCTTTGGGCTTGGCAAAGCTGGGCACCGGCCGGACATTGAGGCCGATCAGGTCGTTGATCACCAGTACCTGGCCGGCGCAATCAGGGCCCGATCCGATGCCGATGGTTGGAATGTCGAGGATGCGCGTGATCTCGGCGGCGAGTTCGGGCACGATGAATTCGAGGACAATGGCAAAGGCCCCCGCTTCCTGCAATTGCCGGGCGGCCGCAATCAGCCTGTCGGCCGCATGATCGCTTTTGCCGTGCCGGTAATAGCCGCCCAGCTGGTGCACGGCCTGGGGAGTGAGGCCGATATGGCCCATCACCGGAATGCCCTGTTCCACCAGCCGGGCAATGATGGGCGCCGCTGACGCTCCGCCTTCGATCTTGACCGCTTGGCAGCCTGTCTGCTGCAGGATGTCGATGGCGTTGCGCAACGCCGTATCGGGGTCGGTTGCAGTACCAAAAGGCAGGTCGCACACCACCAGCGCCCTCGATGTTCCGCGATAAACTGCAGCGGCATGGCGGATCATGTCATCTAGGCTTACCGGCAGCGTGGTCTCGTAGCCGAGAACGACATTGGCCAAGCTGTCGCCGACCAGAATGATATCGACCCCGGCCTGGTCCAGCAGCGCGGCCGTCACATAGTCATAGGCCGTGAGCATGCTGATCGGCTCCCCGCGATCGCGCAGCGCCTGAATGCTTCGAACGGTCAACTGGACCGGAGCAGATTTCACCGACATATCAACCCTTGTGTGCTGAACTGAATTTGGTAGTCGCCTACACTCCGCGCTTATTGCCCCAAAGCAGCACGTGCAACTGCGGCAGGACCCGCGCTGCGAACCATCGCTCGCGGGTGACCTTATCGACCAGCCATTCCATGCGCTGCATCAAACCCGTCATGTCGATGACACCGTCGAGCGCCTCAGGGGAGGGTGGTGTGTGGTTGCCCGGCTGCAGGTAAACCGGCAGATGCGGATAGCGCGCCGCCGCGTTCCTGGCATAGTGGTAATCCTCATCATCGAAAACCACGAATTTGAGCACGCTTTGCGGCTTGCCCTGCGTGGCTGCCAGGCATGCCTCTAGTTGGGCCCAGTCGGTCGACATCTGGCTTGATGGTGGCTTGGGGCTGAGGACAAGGGTATCCAGCATCGAGAACCAGTCCCGCGCCAGCGAACCTTGCGTTTCAAGGGCGAAGCGATAGCCCTCGCGGTGACCGTATTCGATCAACTCGCCCAAGGGCTGAATCGCGGGATTGCCGCCCGACAGCGACACGGTGAGCGGCTCGCCGCCTGACAAGGTGCGGACCTGTTGCCAGATCTGCTGGACCGACATCGCCTGCCAGGTGCTGCGAAAGCGATTATCCACGGCATGCAGGCTGTCGCACCAGGAGCAACGGTAGTCGCACCCGCCGGTGCGGACGAACACGGTCGGCAAGCCCATCAACACGCCTTCGCCCTGAATGGTCGGCCCGAAGATCTCGCTGATGCGGATACTGGGCAGTTCCACATCATTCATGGCCGATACTCCGCCCAGGTCTTGGGGGTTTCGCTGACGCGTACCGCGGAGGTTTCAGGTAGCCGCGCCTTGCACCAGTCGTAGAAGTGTTTTGCCAGGCACTCGGCCGTCACCCGGTCATGCCCCAGCACCTCATTGAGATGGCGATGATCGAAGACTTCATCAAGGTGCTGCTTGAACACCGACAGGTCCTGATAGTCGCGCACAAAGCCGTGCTCGTTCAATTGCTCGGCCGCCAGCTCAACTTCCACCACGTAATTGTGGCCATGCAGGCGGGCGCATTGGTGCTCGGGTGGGAGCGACGCCAGCTGATGGGAGGCGGAGAAATGAAATTCCTTGGTGATGCGAAAGGTCATGCGCTGCGGGCCTGCACGGCGGTGCGCCAGAAATCCGCATCGGCATAGGGCGTTGGATCCTCTTGGCGGGCGAGGTCGAAGGCTTCGCGGCGCTCCACACAGGTGCCGCAGCGACCGCAATGGACTTCGCCGCCCTTGTAGCAGGACCAGGTCTGTTCGAAGGGCGTATCGTGCAGGGCGCCCTCGGTCACGATGTCGGCCTTGGTTGCATGCACGAAGGGGGCGTAGAGCTGAACATTGGCGTAGCCATCGAGCGCCAGGTTCTGCATGGCCGCAAAAGCATCAATGAAGCCGGGCCGACAATCTGGATAGATGAAATGATCCCCACCATGGACCGCGACAGCAACGGCGTCGGCCTGCTGCGCTGCCGCGACGCCATAGGCTATGGCCAGCATGATGGCATTGCGGTTGGGAACGACGGTGATGCGCATCGACTCTTCGGCGTAGTGGCCGTCGGGAACGGCGACATCATCGGTCAGCGCCGAGCCGCTGAGTTGCCGGCCAACGTCACGGATGTCGATGATCTGGTGCGGCACGCCCAAGCGTTGTGCGCAGGCCGCCGCAAAGCCAAGCTCCTTGCTGTGCCGCTGTCCATAGTCGAACGATACCAGGCCGGTCAGGGTCTGCTCGGCTGCTACCTTGTGCGCCAGCGAAACAGAATCCAATCCGCCGGAGCAGATGACGAGAGTCTTCATGATGTGAATCCTTGTTTTGACCGGGTAAGGCTGCGACCGGAGATTGCTCTGTGTTGCCTTTACGGCAAAGGGACGAAGTTGTGAATGGGCTGGCCGGCGGCTGCGGCATCGTGGTCAAGAGCTTGTCCGGTGCAGTTTTGCGGGTGCAGCAGGCGGGACCCGGAGCCCAAGGCGTGGCTCGGCGCCGCTGCCAGGGTTTGGGAGATGAACTTCTTGGCATTGGCGATTGAGGAGCCGAGGGGCCAGCCCCGGGCCCGACCAGCCGCGATCCCGGCAGAAAACATACAGCCGCCGCCGTGGAATTCACCGATGTGGAGGCGCTCGGAGGCGAAACGGGCGACACCATCGGCATCGACAAGCAGGTCCGTACTTTGTTGTTGGGTGCCGTGCCCCCCCTTGATCAGCACGGCGCGCGGGCCCATCGCCAGCAGGGCCCGGGCCTGGGCGATCATCGCCGCCTCGTTGCGGGCGATTG
>JAQGKH010000255.1 GCA_028290225.1 Devosia sp.
CGGCACAATGACAGCGGGCCGCTGCTGGTGTCCGATCCCGGGCATATCGACGATGTTTCGCGCTGGTTCGTGCAAACCATGCAGGGGCTGGGCGTGCCCTTCAATCCCGACTTCAATGGGGCCTCGCAGGAGGGTGTCGGTTTCTATCAGTTCATGAACCGGCGGGGCAAACGCTCCAGCGCCGCTTATGCCTTTATCGAGCCGCTGCGCAGCAATCCCCGGCTCACGGTCAGGCTCAATGCCGGAGTGCAACGAATCCTCATCGAGGGTGAGCGCGCCACCGGGGTGGTTTTTGCTGACCGCACCGGCGAACACACCGCCAGGGCCAGTGGCGAGGTTATTGTGTGCTCCGGGGCCCTGGTGACGCCCAAGCTGCTGATGCTGTCGGGCATCGGCCCGGCGGCGGAGCTGCGGCAGCACGGGATCGAGGTGGTCTGCGACGCGCCGGGTGTCGGCCAGAACCTGATCGACCATCCTGAGGTGCCGCTGCTGGCCCATTTCAGCGGTCCATATGGCTATTTCGGCCACACCGACGGCTGGCGCATGATCAAGCATGGGCTGCAGTTCAAGGAGTTCGGCACCGGCATGGTCACCTCGGCGGGCGTAGAGGCAGGGGCGTTCGTCAATCCGCTCGATCCCGAGGCGGAGCCCACCATCCAGGCCTTTTGCGTGCCATTTGTGTATCTCGATCGCGACCTGCTCAAGCTGATCGATCCCACCCATGGCGTCACGATCACCACGGTCGTGACCAAGCCGAAGTCGCGCGGCTATGTAAAGTTGCGCTCGGCCGATCCGGCCGACATGCCGATCGTGTCCCCGCACCTGCTCAAGCATCCCGATGACATGGCCACCATGATCGCGGGTCAACGCTTCTTTCTTCGGGCATTCCAGAATGGTCCGCTGGGCAGCCGCGTGGACAAGGTCCTGCGCCCGGATCCGGCGGATCTCAGTGACGAGGCGCTAGCGGCGCACTGCAAGCGCATGGTCAAGACCAACTATCACCCGGCCGGCACCTGCCGGATGGGTCGGGATGGCGACCCCCTGGCCGTGCTGGATGCGCAGATGCGGGTGCGAGGGGTGGAGAACCTGCGGGTGGCCGACATGTCGGTGTGTCCCACCATCAATTCGGGCAACACGGCGGCGCCGGCCATGATGCTGGGCGATCGCTGCGCCAGCTTCATTCTGGGAACTGCGGCCCAATCGAACGAAGAGCGGGTCAGTCATGTCGCTTGAAGGCAAATCCGTGCTGATCACCGGTGCCGGCAAGGGGATCGGCCGGGCCACCGCAATCATGGCGGCGGGGCAGGGTGCCAGCGTTATCGCCTTGAGCCGCACGGCGGCCGATCTCGACAGCCTGGTTGCAGAAATCGGCTGCACAGCGATCGTCGTCGATTTCGCCGATACACAGGCCACGAGCGCCGCTGTGCAACAGGCACTGCCCTGCGATTACCTGGTCAACAATGCCGGCACGACGATCCTCGAGCCCTTTTTGGAAACCAGTGTAGAAAGCCTCGACGCCTTGCTGGCGGTAAATACCCGGACGCCCATGATCATGGCGCAGCACTATGCGCGCCATCGCATTGCCGAGGGCAAGGGCGGCGCGATCGTCAATGTGTCGAGCAATGCGTCCTGGATGGGCTGGGCGGACCACGCGGCGTATTGCGCCAGCAAGGGCGCGCTGGATGCAATGAGCCGGGTCATGGCCAATGAGCTTGGCCGGCACGGCATCCGCGTCAATTGCGTCAATCCGGCGATCACGATGACCCCGATGGCGGTGAAAGCCTGGAGCGATCCCGCCAAGGCCGAACCGATGCTGCGGCGCATGCCGCTTGGCCGGTTTGTCGAGCCCGAGGAGGTCGCAACGGTGATCCTGTTTCTGCTCGGCGACGGGGCCGCGATGATCAACGGAGTCGCAATGCCGGTCGACGCAGGCTTTGCGGTGAACTGACAAGATGAGGAGGTAAAGCGCAACTCGGTCCGATCAGCCGGCAGATGCCGGGCAGGATCATTGCTGGTGCCGCAATGGAGTGAGGCAAGGCGGAACCAGCCAGACGTCATCAACAATCGCGGCACTGCGCCGCCACCTCGCCATAGAGCGAGGTCCAGGGAGGTTTTTCACGTGAGAATCACACGCCGTAATCTGCTTATCGCTTCGGCCGCCAGTGCCGCCGCATCGCTGCTCGCATCGCGCGCCTTCGCAGCGCCGCCGCCGCTCGAACAGAAGGAGACCTACAAGGTCGGCTTCTCGCAGACCGAAAGCAACAATCCGTGGCGCCTGGCGCAGACCAAGTCCATGCAGGACGAAGCTGCAGCGCGCGGCTGGCAGCTGGTTTACACCGATGCTGCCGGCTCGGCCGCCAAGCAGGTGGCCGATGTCAACTCCATGATCGCGCAGGGCGTCGACCTGATCTTCCTTGCTCCGCGCGAGGAAAAGCCGCTGATCCCGGCCATCATGGCTGCCAAGGGTGCGGGTATCCCCGTGATCCTGCTCGACCGCAATGTGGACCAGAGCCTGGCCAAACCGGGCGAGGACTATATCACCTTCATCGGCTCGGACTTTGTCGAGGAAGGCCGCCGCATCGCCGAATATCTGGTGGGCATGGCGGGTGACAAGAAGACGATCATCCAGCTCGAGGGCACGACCGGGTCATCTCCCGCCAATGACCGCAAGCGTGGTTTCGAGGAATTCCTCGCCGACCACTCCGACTACCAGATCGTCGCCTCCCAGTCGGGCGACTTCGCGCGCGACCGCGGGCGCCAAGTTGCCGAAACCCTGCTGCAGGCGCATCCCGATGCCAATGTCATTTATGCCCACAATGACGAAATGGCCAT
>JAQGKH010000020.1 GCA_028290225.1 Devosia sp.
GTGATGCGCTCTTCGACATCATTGGGCTCGCGCAGCACATAGCCGCGGCCCCAGACTGTCTCGATGTAATTGCGGCCGTGGCTGGCGTTGGCGAGCTTCTTGCGGAGCTTGCAGATGAAGACGTCGATGATCTTCAATTCCGGTTCGTCCATGCCGCCATAAAGGTGGTTGAGGAACATTTCCTTGGTGAGCGTCGTGCCCTTGCGGAGCGAAAGCAGCTCCAGCATCTGGTATTCCTTGCCGGTGAGGTGCACGCGCTGGGACTGCACTTCCACGGTCTTGGTGTCGAGATTGACGGTCAGCTCGCCTGTCGAGATCACCGACTGTGCATGGCCCTTGGAGCGGCGGACGATGGCGTGGATGCGGGCCACGAGCTCGTCCTTGTGGAAGGGCTTGGTCATGTAGTCATCGGCGCCAAAGCCGAGCCCGCGCACCTTGTCCTCGATGCCGGCAAGGCCGGACAGGATCAGGATGGGCGTTTGCACCTTGGCGACGCGCAGCGTGCGCAGCACTTCATAACCGCTCATGTCGGGCAGGTTCAGATCGAGCAGGATGATGTCGTAGTCGTATAGCTTGCCCAGATCGACGCCTTCCTCACCCAGATCGGTGGTGTAGACGTTGAAGCTTTCGGACTTGAGCATCAACTCGATGCTTTGCGCCGTAGCGCTATCGTCCTCGATAAGGAGTACCCGCATTATATTCCCCTTGTGATTCGTTCCTGCTGGAACTGTGAGGCTCAGCGGCCAATGCTCGCCCCACGTCACCCCTACTGGATATGACTGAACCCTAAGCCCAAATAGTTAACAAAGTTTAATTCACTAACGCAATACGCAAATTGCGGTAAGGTGAATTATATCTAACTATCTGAAAAATAAGATAAATATGGCGGAAATTTTCTTAAGAAAATGGTTTAAGTCGCGAGCTTAACCGACTCTAGGGACTCAACCATTCAAGGCCTTAGCGGGGGGCAGGGGCACGCGGCCGCGAAAGCAGCGGGAAGGGGCCCTTGCGGTAGCGATAGAGCTTTTTGCTTAACGCTGGGTTACCGTTTGATTCGAGCTTTGCCCAAATGGACCGGGCGCGGAAACCATGTTGAAGCGAACCGCTTGCCGGCAGGAGAGTGAGCATGAAGGCGCTGATTTCGGCAATCGAGGCCATTGATGAGGTCGAGGTTTTCGGCCGGGTGAAATCCGTCCAGGGCTTGCTGGTGGAGATTGTCGGCCCCGTGCGCGAATTGCGGGTAGGCGGGCGCGTGCAGATCGAGACCAGCAATGGGGCGACCTTGGCGGCCGAGATCATCGGGTTCAAGGACGGGCATGCGCTGTGCCTGCCGTTTGGGCAGCTGGCCGGGGTGCGGCTTGGCTGCAAGGCGGTGTTCCAGCGCAGCGACGGAGCGGTGTTCCCCGCCCATAGCTGGCTGGGGCGGGTGGTGAACGCCAATGGCGAGCCTATCGATGGCAAGGGGCCGCTGGCGCGGGGCGCGCAGGCCTATCCATTGCGCCAGTCCCCGTTGGCGGCCCATGACCGGGTACGGGTGGGGGAGCCGCTCGACCTGGGGGTGCGGGCGCTCAATACCTTCACCACGGTGTGCGAAGGGCAGCGGCTCGGGATCTTTGCGGGCTCGGGCGTCGGCAAATCGGTGCTCATGTCCATGTTGGCGCGCAACACCAATGTGGATGTGGCGGTGATCGGGCTCATCGGCGAGCGGGGGCGCGAGGTGCACGAGTTCATCGGGGAATATCTGGGTGAGGCGGGCATCGAGCAGGCGGTGGTGGTGGTGGCCACCTCCGACGAGGCGGCGCTGATGCGGCGACAGGCGGCGTATCTGACGCTGGCGCTCAGCGAGTTCTTTCGCGACCAGGGCAAGCGCGTCCTGTGCATGATGGATAGCCTTACCCGCTTTGCCATGGCACAGCGCGAGATCGGGCTGGCGATCGGCGAACCGCCGACCGCCAAGGGATATCCGCCCACGGTTTTCACAGAATTGCCACGATTGTTGGAACGTGCCGGTCCTGGCACCGCTTTTACGGGGTCTGTTACGGGACTTTTTACCGTTCTGGTGGAAGGTGATGATCACAACGAGCCCATCGCCGATGCCGTTCGCGGCATTCTGGACGGGCATATTGTGATGGAGCGCGGGATTGCCGAGCGGGGTCGCTATCCGGCGGTCAACGTGCTCCGGTCCATTTCGCGCACCATGCCAGGGTGCGTTCCGGCCTCGTTCAGGCCGGTCCTGGCCAAGGCGCGGGAACTCATGTCCATTTATTCGGACATGGAGGAGCTGATCCGACTGGGGGCTTACCGGAAGGGATCGGACCCGAATGTGGACCGCGCTATTGCCGTTTATCCGGCGCTGGAGGCTTTCTTGAGCCAGCAGCGCGAGGATACGACGACGATCGCCGAGGGCTATCGCATGCTCGAGGCGATTGTTGCCGAGGCAGGTGCGGCGGGCTGAGATGCCCGGTGCTCTGGAGTTGACTTGGTGTGTAAGGAGTACAGGTCTTGAAATCGCGCAGCGAGAGCCTCATTCGGCTCAAGAAGTTCCAGGTTGACGAGAAGCGCCGACAGGTGGCGCAGATCGAGTTGATGGTCAACGATTTCGAACGCATGGCCGCGGAACTGGACCAGCAAATCGAGATCGAGCACACCAAGACCGGCATCTCGGATGTGGCGCATTTCGCCTATTCCACGTTTGCCAAGGCGGCGCTGACGCGGCGCGACAATCTGCTGGCCTCGGCCAATGACATGCGGGGCAAGCTCGAGGGCGCCCAGGATGCCCTGGCCGAAGCGCTCGAAGATCTCAAGAAGGTAGAACTGCTCGAGCAGCGCGAGCATCATCGCGACGCCGCGGAGCAGCTCAAGAACGAGCAGGCCGACTACGACGAAATCGGCCGGCTGCGTTTTCGCCGCTAGCCCGATGGGCTAGGGTGCAATCACCATGCGCTGGCCGTCACGGTTGGTCGCGTAGGTCGCCGGATCATAGGCGGGCTGCGCTTCGAGCTGCTCGCGCGAGGCGTTGATGAACAGGTAACGCACGCCATCGGTGTCCGCCGAAAAGCTCAGATTATCAAAGCCCACCGCCACGGGCTTGGCGCCAAGGCCCAGAAAGCCACCCACATCCACGATCACCGCATCGATGCCACCCTGAGCCGAAGGCACCACATCGCCGATGGTGCCGATCTGCTCGTCATTGATGCCGTAAACGGCGATGCCGCGCAGTTCGTCGGCGGACAGGCCGGTTTCGTCGAACTCGCTGAAGCCGGTGCGATCCAGCGGGGCCGCGGCTGTTCCCGCCTCGGGCTGGTCGGTGGTCAGGTCGGGATCGACCGGAGCGGCATTGGGATCGCCTTCAACCAGTTGCTCCTGCTCCTCGGCCGGGGTCATTTCGGCGCCGGTAGCCGCTTCGCTTTCGGACCAGATAAAGGCGGGGGCGGCGGCAAGGGCATCGGCCGTGGTGGGCAGGATCCAGCGTCGGGTACCGTCTTCAAGCTCGAACCATTCGAGCTGGCTGAAATTCACCGCCACGTCCTTTTCGCCCACGCCCAGAAAGCCGCCGACACCGATCACCACGGCGGAAATGCCCTCGCCGGAGGTCACCACCATGTCCTTGATGGTGCCGATCTGCTCGGCTTCCGGCTCGGGCCCGGCATAAACGGTTTC
>JAQGKH010000310.1 GCA_028290225.1 Devosia sp.
CGGATGCGGGTCGTGAGGTCTAGGGCACTGACCGCCTCGTCGGCCAGCAGGAGCTTGGGCCCCGAAACAATGGCCCGGGCAATGGCGATACGCTGGCGCTGTCCGCCCGAGAACTGGTGCGGGTAGCGGCCGGCAACGTCCGGCTCCAGCCCTACCGATTGCAGCGCTGCGGCGACCATGCCGGCATGGTTGCCCGCGATCCGCAGCGAGCGCAGGGGTTCGGCGACGATGGCGCCGATGGTCTGGCGCGGGTCGAGCGAGGAATAGGGATCCTGGAACACCACCTGCACCTGGCGGCGGAACTCGCGCATGAAGTCGCGGTTGCGCGGATCGAGCAGGGCGCCGTTGAAAGTGATATTGCCGGCTTGCGGCCGCTGCAGTCCAAGGAGAAGGCGGAGGAGGGTGGTCTTGCCCGAACCCGATTCCCCCACCAGGCCAATGGTGTCGCCGGCGGCGACCTCGAGCGAAACATTGTCGAGGATGGGGCGCTCGCTGCTATAGCCGAAATGGACCTGATCGACGCGGATAAGGCTCATGCTCGGCCCTCCAGCGCCGCATCGAAACTGCGCGCCGCTGCGAGGAGACCTCTCGTATACTCGTGCTGGGGATTACTGAACACCGCCCCCACCGGCCCGGCCTCCACTGCCTCGCCCCGGCGCAGCACCACCACCCGCTCCACGCTATTGGCGACCACCGGCAGGTCGTGGCTGATGAACAGCAGCGCCATGTTGCGCTCGCGCACCAGCCGGTCGAGCAGATCAAGGATTTCAGCCTGGGTGGTGACATCGAGCGCCGTGGTGGGTTCGTCGGCGATCAACAGGTCGGGGCGGCAGGCCAGGGCCATGGCAATGGCGACGCGCTGCCGCTGCCCACCCGAAAGCTCATGGGGATAAGCGCGCAAAATGCGCGCCGGGTCAGGCAGGGACACTTCGGCCAGCAGCCTCCGGACGGCCTCGGTGAGCGCCGAACCCGCCAGCGGCCGGCCATCACGCCGGGCGCGGCGCTGGAGCGGCTCAGCAACCTGCCTGCCAATGCGCATCAGCGGATCAAGCGCCGTCAGCGGCTCCTGAAACACCGTGGCGACCACGGTGCCGCGCCAGCCATTGAGCTTGCGGTCGGGGGTGCCGATCACCTGCTGCCCGTCAAGCAGCACGGAGCCCTCGGCCCGCAGTCCCGCGGGCAGCAACCCAATGGCGGCCAGCGCCGAGATCGATTTGCCCGAACCCGATTCCCCGATCAGTCCGAGCCGTTCGCCGCGCCCGAGCTGCAGGGAAAGATTGGACACGAGGCGCGTCGGGCCGGCATGAACCGTAAGGTTCTCGATGGAAAGAACGGCGTTCATCGGCCGCGTCTCGTGGGATCGATGGCGTCGCGCAGGCCATCGGCAAGCAGGTTCACGCCGATCACCAGCGACACCAGCGCCAGCCCGGGGGCGATGGCGCCGATGGGCGCCGTATAAACAGTGGCCTGGGCTTCCTGCAGCATCCGCCCCCAGGACGCATTGGGCGGCGGTGCGCCGAGCCCGAGAAAGGACAGGGACGCTTCGGCGATCACCGCAAGCCCGAACTGGAG
Organism: Devosia sp.; assembly: GCA_028290225.1. GTDB lineage: Bacteria > Pseudomonadota > Alphaproteobacteria > Rhizobiales > Devosiaceae > Devosia. The sequence continues at coordinate 1,573 of JAQGKH010000310.1, forward strand.
GGCAAAATTGACCGATAGTGTCGGCCAGATATTGGGCAGGATATGAATGAGGACGATCTTGGGCCAGGAACTGCCCGAAGTGCGGGCCGCGGTGATGTAATCCATCACCAGCACCCGCTTGGCGAGAATGCGCGTCAATCGCGCCACGATGGCAGACAGCGCCAGGCCCAGCGCCAGGATAGCCGACCACAAACTCGCCGTATCGCTGGCCGCGACCACCAGCATGGCGATCAGGAGGGTAGGGAAGGCGATCAGGATGTCGAGTGCCGCAGCCAGCGCGTCATCCAGCCACTTGCTAGCGAAGGCGGCAAGCAGGCCGAGCGTCACCCCGATCGCGGCGCCGATAGCCACCGCCCCTGTGCCGACCAGCAAGGCGATGCGGCTGCCGATCATCATCTGCGTCCACAGATCACGTCCGAGCCGATCAGTGCCCACCCAATGAAGCAGGCTGGGGGCTTCCAGGCGTCCGCCGCTGAACGCTGTGGGATCATAGGGGGTCCAGACGAGGGTCAGCACGCCGACCACAAGATGCAGGCCAACCAGCGCGACACCGCTCCACAACAGGAGCGAGCGTGGCCGGCGCCGAGGAGCAGTGACGGGAATGCTGGTCATGCGGAACCCTCGGAGCGGCGCCGCAGCCGCGGATCGATCACGCGCTGCAGGAGGTCGGCGGCAAAGCCGATCAGCAGCACAAGGAGGGTAGAAACAAACAGCACGCCCTGCACATTGGGATAATCGCGCTGCTGAATGGCCAGCAGCAGCATGGAGCCGAGCCCCGGCAGGCTGAACACGCGCTCGATCACTACCGCGCCCAGGAAGGTCGAGGCGAGCTCGATCCCCAGAATGGAGATGACCGGCACCGCGCCATTGCGGATGCCGTGGCGGATCAGCGCTTCGGGAAAACTGGCGCCCAGGGCGCGAGCGGTGCGCAGGAAATCACTCCCCAGCACATCGAGCGTGGCGGCGCGCACATAGCGCAGCAGCGAAGCCCCCATCACAAGGCCGATGGTGAGGGCAGGCAGGACCATGCCCGTGGCCGCCTCGCCCCAATTACTCCAGCCGCGTAAGGGGAACCCCCCGGACGGCAACCAGCGCAGGTTCACCGCAAACAGCGTCACCAGCAATATGCCAACCCAGAACACGGGAATGGCGATACCCAGCTGCGACATGACCGAAATGGCCGAGCCATACCAGCGCCCGCTTTTCACTGCCGAAACGATGCCGAGGGGAATGGCGAGCAGCAGCGCCAGGGTAAAGCCGAGCAGGGTCAGGGGCAGGGTGACCGATAGTCGATTGCCGATTTCGTCGAGCACCGAAACGCGGCTGACAAAGGAAGTGCCCAGGTCCAGTCGAGCGATATTGCCAAGGAACGCCACCAATTGCGTCGCCAGCGGCTGGTCAGACCCGACTTGCGCGCGCGCCGCTTCGATCTGCTGCTCGGTAGCGCCAACGCCCAGCAGCGCATTGGCCGGATCGCCCGGCAGCAGGCGCAACAGCACAAACAGCACCACCGCCGCGACCAGCAGCGAGACCAGCAGAATGAATGTGCGACGAATGGTGTAGGCGAGAATGGCTGGGTCCTTTTGGGGGATGCGCGACACGGGGCAGTGTAGCGGGGGGCAATGGACAAAACCACCGGCACAGAGGGGCCACCGTGGGGTTATCCCAAGGACCGGATGGGGTTCATCCGCATTTCAGGCGCTTGTCTCCCTCCCCCTGAGCGGGAAGGATTGAGGAGGGTGGTGTGGGTTGTCACCAAGGGCTCCCACCCCAGCTCCGCCAGGGCCTTGCGGCCAAGCGGCGCTACCCTCCCCGCAAGGGGGAGGGAGCGATGGAGCCGCGAAGATGCTGGTCGTTGAGGCCAAGCTCCGGCAGTGTGGCTCTTGCCCTTCCCTCTCCGTTGAGGGGAGGGACCCAGGGTGGAGTCCAACAGTGGATCACCGGCAGCGCCGCTTCAGCTCAGTGCAACGGCCGGCGCCCTTACTCGCCCTTCTGGATATCGTAGGCAAAGAACTGCGAATTGAGCCCGTTCACCGGATAACCCGTCACATTGGCGGCGGACACGACGATCTGGGGATAAAGATACAGCCAGTTGCTGGCGGCGTCCTCGGCGATGATCCGGTTGGCTTCGGTCAGCTTTTCGGTTTGTTCGGCCTCGTCGCCGGCAGCTTCGGCGTCGGCGATCAGCTTGACCACATCAGGGTTGTTGTAGCCCCAGTAGAAGTCGGGATTGCCGTAAAACACGATGTCCCGGTGGTTCACATGCTCCTGCAGCGTCGCCTGGAAGTTCTTCTCCTGGTAGACCTTGGTGTACCATTCATTGGCCGTGATGATGTTGATGTTCACCTTCACCCCGATCTTGGCATATTCGGTTTGCAGGAACTGCGCGACGATCGGATGGGGGTCGTAGTCGGGCGTGTCGAGGGTAAACTCGAAGCCATCAGGGTAGCCGGCTTCCGCCAGCAGCGCCTTGGCGCTTTCCACGTCATAGGCATCGACCCCGGTCAGGTCCACATACCAGGGGTCGGTCGGGGGCACGAATGAGCCGATCAGCGTGCCATAGTCGCCCCAGATCGAATTGAGCAGCTGCGCCTTGTTGGTGGCCCGGGCCAAGGCCTTGCGCACCTGTGCATTGTCAAACGGCGCCACGCGGTCGTTATAGGCCAGCAACTCCTTGGTGGTCGAAGCGCCCTCGGTAACGGTGAAGGACGGGTTGCCGGTAAATTGCGCCAGGGAATCGGGGCTCTGCACCGAGGTGATCACATCCACCGCATTGGTCAGCAGCGCGTTGTTGAGCGCCGTTGCCTCGGTGAAGTACTGGAACTGCACGCCGCCATTGGTCGGCGCCTCGCCCCAATATTGGTCGAACCGCGCCAGCGCGAGCGCCGAACCGCGGCGCCATTCCGCCAGGGTATAAGGCCCGGTGCCATCTTCGGTGGCGGTGATGTCGGCAGCGGCGTCGTTGACGATCCACACATAGGACAGATTATAGGGCAGCGAGATGGACCGTGCCGACAGCGTGATGACCACGGTCGCCTCGTCCGGCGTCTCGATGCCCGTGATGGTCGAGAGCGACTTCTTGCGCGAGCTCTTGGAAGCTTCAGCTGTGACGCGCTCGATCGAATATTTCACGTCGGCCGCGGTCAGCGGGTCGCCCGAGTGGAAGGAAACGCCGGGCTTGAGCTTGAAGGTATAGGTCAGGCCGTCCTCGGAAACGGTGTGGCTTTCCACCAGCTTGGGCTCGACAGTGCCCGCGTCGGTCAGCTGGAACAAAGCTTCATACACATTGCCGTTGAAGGCCTCGTTGATGCCCTGGCCGGCGCCCGCAGTGTTGTCGAGATTCTGCGGCTCGTACAACGAGCCGATGCGAATGGTCGCCTCGGCATCGAAATCCTGGGCATAAGCAGCCGGCAGAAGGCTGACACCGGCTAGAAGCACGGCAGCTAGAAGAGCGGAATTACGCATGAGGGCTCCACAGAAAGGTTGCCCATCTTAGCCCAGGACCTTGGCTAACTCTAGGAGCCCCGCAAGGATCGGGTACTCGCCAATGCCGATCTCCGGGTAAGCCTTTCTTCTGGCATGCCGTACGCCAAACGCCTTTTTCATCGGCATCCGCAGCCATCTCTTTCAACCTTCCGTTCAGGAGCGCCAGCAGCCCCCGCAAGCCAGCCATGCACCTTTCACACTAGCGCCGTACCACACCTGCACATATGTAGGTCCCTACAATATAGGTGAGCACAGTTATGGCAGAAGCATCGGAGCTCCTCCGCAACATAACCAAGGTCGGACGCGAGCTGAGCGTCGCTTTCGATGTCCACCTCAAGGATCTCAATCTGACCACGGCCCGCGCCCGCGTCCTCCTGCTGCTGTTGCCCAGCGCGGACGGGGTGAGCCAGGCCGGGGTTACCGATCACCTGCGCGTTGAGCATCCCACCGCAGTGCGGATCCTCGATGGGCTGGAAGGCCTTGGCTATATCCAGCGGGTGCCCAGCCCCGATGATCGACGCGCGCGCATGATCGTGTTGACCCCCGAAGGTCGCATCATCGCTGGGAAAGTGTCCGCCATCGTCAGCGCCCTCAATGACAGCCTGATTGCCCAGCTCGATCCCGCCGAGGTCGAAATCACCAGCCGCGTCCTTCTGAAGCTTCTTGCCGGGCTGCAGATCATGAAGACCGGCGCGGGCGCGGCGATCCAGGAGCACGCCCTTTCATGACCACTCCAGCCAATGCAGCGCAACTGGTGGTCCGCGAGGAGGACGAGGTCGCTTTGCCCGCTTCCCCCGGGCAAGCTGCCGAACCAGCATCCAAGCCCGAACCCGCCCCGGCCGTGTCCGCCCCCGCCGGCGGCATGCCGGCCATGCCGCCATTCGTCCCCAAATCGCCGTTCATGAACCTGGTCTACATTTTTAGCTCGCTGGTGCTGGGTCTCACCCAGGGCTTGGGGCTCAACCTGATCACGGCCAACCTGCAGGGGCTGCAGGCATCCTTTGGCGCCACCCAGACCGAAATGGGCTGGCTCGCCGCCGCCTATTTCGCCACCAACCTTGCCGGCACGATCCTGATGTTCAAGGTGCGCACCCAGTTTGGCCTGCGCCGCTTCGCCGAGCTGGGTATTGCCGCCTATGTGCTGGTGGTGATTGCGCACCTCTTTGCCCATGATCTGCAGTCGGCGATCGTGGTGCGGGCGATCATGGGCGTTGCCGCGGCACCCCTGAGCACGCTCGGCTTTTACTACATGCTGGAATGGCTGCCGCCGCAAAAGAAGATGACCATTGGCATCTGCTTTGGCATGCTCGGCTCCAGCCTGGCCTTGCCCCTGGCACGGGTGATCTCGCCCGATCTGTTGCAGATGGGCGATTGGCAGGGCCTTTATGCGGTTGAAGTGGGCATGGCGCTGGTGTCACTGGCCATTGTCTTTCTGGTGCCGCTGACCGCGCCGCCCCGCGTCAAGGTGTTCGACCGTGCCGATATCCTGAGCTTTCCGCTAATGACGGTCGGCTTTGGCTGCCTTGCCATCGTGCTCGCCATGGGACGTGCCTTCTGGTGGTTCGAGACCCCCTGGATCGGCGAGCTTCTGGCCCTGGGCGTCGCAGCCATGGCCTTGTTCTGCATGGTCGAGCTGCATCGCTCCAATCCCATTATCGATCTGCGCTGGCTCACCGGGCGTGACATGCTGATCTTTGCTGGAGCGCTGGTGGTGTTTCGCCTGCTGCTCTCGGAACAGTCCGTGGGTGTCTTCGGGCTCTTCACCGTGTTGAACCTGCAAAACGACCAGCTGATTCCGCTGTTCGGCGTTATCGGCGTGGTCACCTTCCTGGCCACCGCCCTTCTGAGCCAGATAATCAAGCCGCAGCGAACCGAACTCATTCATTTGACTGCCCTGGTGATGATTGCCGCCGGCAGCTGGATGGATGCGCAAAGCACCGCCCTGAGCCGGCCTGAACAGTTCTATGTCAGCCAGGCGCTAATGGGTGCGGCCAGCGGGCTGTTCCTGCCGCCAGCCATGCTGAATGGGTTCATGAAGGCATTGGCGCGGGGACAGCAGTATATCCTGTCGTTCCTCGCGGTGTTCCTGACCACGCAAAGCCTGGGCGGCCTTTTGGGCAGCGCCATATTCACCACCTTTGTCGCGTTGCGAGAGCAGTTCCATTCCAACCTGCTCTCGCAAGGCATCACCTTGCTCGATCCGCTGGTCGCGCAGCGTATCCAGGCCTATGGCGGCGCTTATGCCCGCGTCCTGACCGATCCGAACCAGCGCAACACGCAGGGGCTGACGCTGCTCGGCCAGTCGCTGACCCAGCAATCCTATGTGCTCGCCTATAACGACCTGTTCCTCGTCGTCTTCTATGGGGCCTTGGCCGCGGCCGTCGCGCTCCTCATCCATATGGGCTCCAAAAAGCTCGCCACCGCCAAAGCCGCCAAAGCTGCCGCTGCCACTGCCGCAATCCCGGCCTGATTGCCGCCTCGGAGAATAACCATGTCTATCCTCAACTTCCTCAAATCCAAGGGCACCTGGGCGGCCCTGCTGTTCGGCATCATCGGCGTTGGCGTCGTGCTCTATGCCTGGCAGCTGCCGCCGTTTACCTCCACGGTTCAATCCACCAACAACGCCTTTGTGCGCGGGCGCGTGACGCTGATTGCACCGCAGCTGGCTGGTTATGTCACCGAAGTGCCGGTGAGTGATTATCAGCAGGTCAGGCAGGGCGACCTGTTGATCAAGCTCGATGACCGCATCTATATGCAGCAATTGGCACAAGCCGAGGGCGCCCTCGCGCAGCAGCGTAACGCGCTCGACAATTATGAGCAGAACCGGGCCTCCAAACAGGCCAGCCTCGATTACGCCAATGCTCAGCTCGCAGCGGCCCAGGCCTCGCTTGATCGCGCCCAGGCTGATGCTGATCGTAGCGAGTCGCTGCTGGCTTCGGGGCTGTCGCCCCAGTCCAGCAACGATCAGGTCCGCGCCGCCCTGCTGCAGGCCCAGTCCAGCGTTGCCCAGGCGCAGGCCAATATCAGCGTGGCCGAACAAAACCTGTCCCTTGTGGAAGGCAGTGTGCCCGGGCTGCAGGGCGCGGTTCATTCCGCCGAAGCGGCTGTCGAACTGGCCAGGATCAATCTGGCCAATACGCGCATACTGGCGCCTGTTGATGGCGTACTGGGTGAGGTGACCGCACGGGTCGGCCAATATGTTTCCACTGGCAGCCAGCTCACCTCCGTGACCCCGCCCGACCGCTGGGTGGTTGCCAACTTCAAGGAAACCCAGCTGGCCAGCGTCCATATCGGGCAGGAGGTGACTTTCTCGGTGGATGCTCTCGATCACCTCAAGCTCAAGGGACACATCTCCGAAATTTCGCCGGCGACCGGCTCCGAGTTCAGCGTGATCAAGCCGGATAATGCCACGGGCAACTTCACCAAGATCGCGCAGCGCATTCCTGTCCGCATTGAACTCGATGCTGATCAGGAGCAAGTCGCCCAACTGCGCCCCGGCATGTCCGTCGAGGTCTGGGTGGATACCGATCTCTAGGGGGCAGGGCCGAATGATGACGCTTTGCCGTCATCATCTTGCCGCCCGCTCGTTAGGTGGCGAAGGCTGCACGATCTGGAGGGCGCTTGCGCCCGCCCCAGTCATCGCGGTTCAGCTTGGCTCCAGCACCGCAGACACGGCCTTGGCCAGTTCCGTCTGGCGGAATGGCTTGGCCAGGCGGGGCAGGTCGATGGTTTCTGCTCCCGCCACGTCAACAAAGCCACTCGCGAGCACCACCGGCAAATCGGGGCGCTGGGAGCGGGCTTCTTTCACCAGCTGTAACCCTGTCATGTTGGGCATGGCGTAATCGGTCAGCAGCAGGTCGACCGCCTCGTTGGTGGCCAGCAGCTTGAGCGCCTCGGCCCCCGAGCCAGCCAGCAATGGGCTGTAGCCAAGATCTTCCAGCATATCGGCGACGTTGCCGAGCACCAGCGCGTCGTCATCCACGACGAGCACGACAGGCTTCTTGCCCGGTTCGCCCGTTCCTGCTCCCGGCTCGCCCGCACCACGCTCCGCTACGGCCGCTTGTTCCTCCGCCTCGGGCAGCCAGATTTGTGCGGTCGTGCCCAGTCCCTTTTTGCTGGTGATAAGGAAGCGGCCACCCGATTGTTCCACCATGCCCTGCACCATGGACAAGCCCAGCCCGGTGCCTTTTCCGACGCCCTTGGTCGTAAAGAACGGCTCCGTTGCGCGGGCCAGCGTGGCGGCGTCCATGCCCTCGCCATTGTCCTCCACCGCAATGCAGACATAGCGGCCCGGCGGTACGGGCTGGACATCACGCTCAACCACATTTTCCGGCTGGGCCGTGATCCGGATGACGCCACCGCCGGGCATGGCATCGCGGGCATTGACGACGAGGTTCAAGATGGCCAGTTCCACCTGGTTCGCGTCTGCCTGGGCCGGGCGCAGGTCCGGAGCGAACTCGGTGATGAGGTCGAGCGATGGTCCGAGCGAGCGCTCCAGCAGGTCCATGATGCCGCGCACCAGTTGCGAAACGTCCACGGCCTCGGGATTGAGTTCCTGTTTGCGGGCAAAGGCCAGCATCCGCTGCGTCAGCGAACTGCCGCGTTGGGCGCCCTGCAACGCATTGCTGATGAGCCGGCGCAACTTGGGGTCGTCCGGCAGGCGCTTCTGCGCCAGCTCCAGGCTGCTTTGGATGACCATCAGCAAATTGTTGAAGTCGTGGGCGACGCCTCCCGTAAGCTGCCCCAATGCCTCGGATTTCTGGGATTGGAAGAAGGCCTCGCGTGCCTGGTCAAGCGCGCGCTGGGCGTCGCGCCGTTCGGTGATGTCCCGGGTAACCTTGGCAAAACCCACGATCTCGCCCTTCGCGTTGCGAATGGCGTCGATCACAACATGCGCCCAGAACCGGCTGCCGTCCTTGCGGACCCGCCAGCCTTCCTTCTCGAAGCGCCCGTCGCGTGCCGCCGTTTCGAGCGCCACGCGCGGCAGCTCGATGACCTGGTCTTCGGGAGTGTAGAACTTGCTGAAATGCTGGCCGATGATCTCGCCAGCGCTGTAGCCCTTGATCCGCTCGGCTCCGGCATTCCAGCTATTGACCATGCCGTGGGGCGAAAGCCGGTAGAGTGCGTAGTCTGTCACGCTTTGCACCAGCAGCCGGAACTGCTCCTCACTGTCGCGCAGCGCGTTCTCCGCCGCCTTGCGTTCCGATAGGTCGCGCGTGACTTTGGCATATCCGATCAGTTCGCCGTCGGGCCCGCGGATCGGATCGATCACCACATGGGCCCACATACGTGTTCCATCCTTGCGAATGCGCCAGCCTTCCTGCTCGAACTTGCCATGTTCGGCAGCTGTCCGGAGTGCTCTGGCGGGCAGGCCCGTCGCCTTGTCCTCATCGGTATAGAACCGAGAGAAGTGTTGCCCGATGATCTCTGATGCCTCGTAGCCCTTGAAGCGCTGGGCCCCCGCGTTCCAGCTCACCACTTTGCCATTCCGGTCCAGCATGTAGATGGCGTAATCCACAATGCTGTTGATCAGCAGCTCATAGTGGTCGGCGCCCGGCGCCGTCGCTTGGCTCTCAGAATTGATCATGTCCGCACTCACCTGGAAATCAAGCTTCTTCCACATCTACCACTTTGGCTGCGATGTCCAAACTTCTCGACGGCGCGGACGCGAGAATCCGGCCGGTTTTCGGCGGCGGACGCGGCAGCGTTTTGCGTGCAAACAAGCGCAACGCCGGCGGCTCGTCCGGAACAGTCCGACGCGCATCCGAGTTGCCTTGTGAAGCCGTTCATAAAGGCCCATTATTGGTTCAGAATACGTTCATCGGTACGGCCGGATGGAGCGTCGAGCGCGCCATTCCGGGCTTCTCCCAGGTCGGAACAGCCCTGGAGCGCTACAGTTCCGTCTTTTCAGCCGTCGAGATAAACTCCAGCTTCTACCGGCGTCACCGACCCTCCACCTGGCAACGCTGGCACGACGCCGTGCCGCCGCACTTCCGGTTCTCGGTCAAGCTGCCAAAAGCCATCACTCACGTCCGCCAACTCATTGGCGCAGAAGCAGAAATTGCGGAATTCTTTGCCGACATCAAGCCGCTAGGCGCCAAGCTCGGCGCCATTTTGGTGCAACTGCCACCCAAACTGGCCTTCGCGCCAGATGCCGCGGCTGCGTTCTTCTCAGCCCTGCAAGCCTTTGGCAACACACCCGTTTTCATCGAACCACGTCACCCGAGCTGGGCCGACATGCAGGCCTCCGACCTGCTGCATCGCTACAGGGTCGCTCGCGTTTACGCCGACCCACAAGAAGCAACCCTGCGCTCGGCAGCTCTGTCCGATGGCACCTCGTACCTCCGCCTGCACGGCTCGCCCAAGATCTACTATTCTGCCTACGATGCTGAAACACTTGATGAATTCGCCGCAATGCTCGCCACCAGCCCGGGCCCAAACTGGTGCATCTTCGACAACACCGCTTCCGGAGCCGCTCTCCGCGACGCTCTCAAGCTGCGTGACCTGCTCGCGCGCGGCCAGGCCTAGTAACCCCGCCGCTGCCGCCTTGGTGGTCCGCTCGCCGCCCGCCGCGGATGCATCCGCACGCGGACCGGCTTTTTTTCTTCCGACAGCTCATCAGCATCGGCTCGGTAATCGAGCTCGGCATAAGGGTCGGGATCATGTTGGCAGGGGGCGGTCACGATGAGTGTCGCTCCAGGGCCTAGTGCACCGAACCATCCGGTGGCCCGATCAGCTGCGCGATGCCTTCATCGTCCAGCGCCCGCTGGAACTCGTTCCAGGCGTCAATCTCGGTGGCAAACGTATCTTCCCAGATCAGCGAATTGTCGTCTTCATCCACCACTTCAAGGGTCCAGCCATCATTGCTGTCCTTCAGCCGATAAATGCCGACCTGCACGGTGATGCCGTCCTGGCTGATCTCGCAGCTGTGCTCGGAGAGTTCGATGTCCTGATCTTCTTCGCTCATAACTGCTCTCCATTGTTCGGGTGCGCTCCCATAGCGCGACGGAGCGGCCATTGCCACCATCAAAGCGGCAGCGGCTGTCATGCGATTTTGCTCGAGCACCCAACGGCACGCTTCGGCTCCAGTTCCAGCCAGCTGCTCGCCCAATGCGGCTCGGCCAACCGGGAAATCCCTGGAATTCACGAGCGGAACCAGCCCGGGGCAATGCCAGTGGTATCGCCGGCACGGGTCAGCTTGTCGCGGAGTTGGCGAAGGCTGGTTTCGTTCCAATGCGGCGGATCGCTGACGGCGACCCAGGCGTCGAGGTAATCCTGCGGCGCATAAACATGGCCAAAGCCAATAGGCGAGGTTTGGGCGAGTGCCATGTCGAGCGCGAGCTGCAGGAAGGTGACGACCGGATACCAGGTCAGCAGTGGAGATACATCGCTCGGCCGATCGCCCGTCAGCCACTGCGGCGGACGATACAGCACCTGCGGCTCGAAAAACACGACGGGGTCGCTGGCATATTGCAGATAAACGAGCCGTACCGGACCCCATTTAACGCCGGGAATGTTCAAAGCGTCGCTTTGGTTTGTGAACCGGATGATTGAGCTGTCGTTGAAGTGTGGCAGCCATTCGGGCGTGCCGGCCTGGCGATTAGCCGTGGCATTGCGCCAAAGCTGGCTAGCAAAAGGCGGGCCCGCCCAGAGCGCCCCCTGGAATGGATCGGCCAGGACATCAAACAGGCTGGCAGAGGCTTGCGAGGCATAGGCACCAAGGCTCAAACCATTCAGGTAAAGCTTGGGGCGCGTTTGGTGTGGCAACGCTGTCCAGTACTGATAGACCGCGGCGAACAGCGCCTGGGCGCTGGCAGTGCCGACATCGGGCTCCACCACCAGCGACAGCCAGCTGGTGAGATAGGAATATTGGAGCGCGACGCTTGCCACATCGCCGGCGTGAAGAAACTCCAGCGTGTCGATTGCTGGTGGGTCGACCCAGCCGGTCCCCACGGGCATGATCAGCACCAGGACAGAGCGATCGAACGCGCCGACGCGCTGCATCTCGCCAAGAGCAAGCTGGGCCCGCTGCTCGACCGTTTCGGCGGAGCGAAGGCCGACATAAACGCGCAGAGGGGTTCGAGCGGGGCGCCCGATCACGGTTTCGATTTCCTCCGCTGTAGGGCCCGATTGCACATAGATGCGGGCATCAAGGCCGATCGTGTCCCAATCAACCAGTGATGCGGCGCTGCCCGAGCGAAGGGGATCGGTTGGGGGCTCTTCATATTGGCCGGCCAGCGCATCGACTTCAGCATAGAACCGGTCCGCTGTATAAACGACGCTGCGGACCACTACGCCGTTCACAAACACGCTGGTCAGCACGCCCACGATCAGCATGCCCCCGACCAGGGCCACCCTGCGCGGCACTAGGCGGGTGAGCCAGCGGGCTGTGGCTCGAACAAAGTGGACAATGGCGGTGCCGATGCCGATCAACAGGGCAGCCGGCAAGACCGCGATCGCCGCAACCCAGACTGGCTGGTTGGATTGCACCGGGGCAAGTCCCATCACTCCGCGAATGGAGTTCTGCCAACCGGTGGACAGCCAAAGAAAGACGATGGCGTTGAGGGCACACACCAGTAGTAGCCAGAACTTGAGCCAGCGGGCGCGCGCGCGGCCGGGAATGCGGAGCTCCATGAACGTCCAAAGCCATTCACCAAACACGCCGATGCCATAACCAGCTGCAAAGACGCAGCCGCTGAGCACACCCTGCAAGATGAACTGGCGGGGCAGCAGGGATGGAGTGAGGGACAGGGCAAAGAACAGCAGGCCCAGCAGCACACCTCCGGTGGGCAGGCGGTCCATCGCCAGGAGAATCCGAGGGATCAGTCGTTGGGCTCGCCAGGTGCTAGCGAGGGGGAGGGGCACAGCTAACCTTGTTGCTGGTGATCTGGCCCAATGCTGGAATCCGCCAAGTCATCTCAGCTCCCGAGAAAACCACCGGCTGAAAAGCCGAGGGAGACCACTAGCCAGATTATCCATGCATCCACCAGAAAGCCGATTGCGCCAATCGCAATGCCGATGATGAGGCCCAATCCGTCGCGGTTCAACCGGGACAGGCACATTACGGCGACGCCGACATTCGGGATGGCGTTCATGAACGGGATAGGCACTACCATGGGCAGGCAAAGCACCATGACGATGAGGGCAAAGGGCCGCCCGGTGGTTTCGCTCACAAGCGCCGGTAACCGGGGGAAGGATATGCGGGCCAGCGCTCGCGAATATCGGGCCAATCGTTCGAGCAGCTTGAGCAGCAGTTTTGCAGGCACGCGACGGTCACCCGCAAAGCGCGGCAGGCGCACGGGGCGAGCGAGCAGCATGGCCGAGGCAAACCCAAACATGGCAAGCGCCACGATACCGCCCCAGCCGGGCGCGCCCGGGATCATGTTGAGAAGGCTGAAGACAAGGATCACCAGTGTATGGGAATTCTCGCCAAGAATCCGGATCAGGCCGGAAAAGGTCAGCTCAGGCGCCTGGCCGCGGCCAGCCTGGTGCAATGCCTCGCGCATGGCAAAGAGGTGCAACTCTACGGGGCTCAGCGGGAATGATGGAGGCATTACTACTCAAATAGGCCAGTGCCGGCAAAGCCAAACGGCGCCCAGGGGCGCCGTTTGCAGGAGTTCAGACGCGGTTCAGGCCATGGCCTTTTGCAGGTTCTGATCGATGGCATCGAGGAAGCCAAGGGTCGATAGCCAACTCTGATCCGGGCCGACCAGCAAAGACAGGTCCTTGGTCATCTTGCCTTCTTCGATGGTGCCCACGGTAACCTTTTCCAGCGTCAGCGCGAACTTGGCCAGTGCCTCGTTGTCGTCCAGCTTGGCGCGGTGAGCGAGGCCACGGGTCCAGGCAAAGATCGAGGCGGTGGAATTGGTCGAGGTTTCCTTGCCCTGCTGGTGCTGGCGGTAGTGACGGGTCACCGTGCCATGAGCCGCCTCAGCTTCGACGATCTTGCCATCGGGTGTCGCGAGCACGGAAGTCATCAGGCCAAGCGAGCCAAAGCCCTGCGCCACGATGTCGGACTGCACATCGCCATCATAGTTCTTGCAGGCCCACACATAACCGCCGCTCCACTTGAGGGACGACGCCACCATGTCGTCGATCAGGCGGTGTTCGTACCAGATCTTGGCGGCTTCGAACTTTTGCTTGAACTCGGCCTCGTAGATCTCCTGGAAGATATCCTTGAAGCGGCCGTCGTAGGTCTTGAGGATGGTGTTCTTGGTGGAAAGATAGCAGGGTACGCCGCGGGCCAGTGCATAGTTGAGGCTGGAATAGGCAAAATCGCGGATCGAGTCGTCGAGGTTGTACATGGCCATCGCGACACCTGAGCCGGGCGCCTGGAATACTTCGTGCTCGATCACATCGCCGTCTTCGCCGGTAAACTTGATGGTCAGGGTGCCTTTGCCGGGGAAGGTGAAGTCGGTGGCGCGATACTGATCGCCAAAGGCATGACGCCCGACGATGATGGGCTGGGTCCAGCCGGGCACGAGCCGCGGCACGTTTTGGCAGATGATGGGCTCGCGGAAGATCACGCCGCCGAGGATGTTCCGGATCGTGCCGTTCGGCGACTTCCACATCTTCTTGAGCTTGAATTCCTCGACGCGCTGCTCGTCAGGGGTGATGGTGGCGCACTTGATGCCCACACCATGCTTCTGGATCGCCTTGGCAGCATCCACCGTGATCTGGTCGTTGGTAGCGTCTCGGCTTTCCACCGACAGGTCATAATATTCGATAGGCAGATCGAGATAGGGATGGATGAGCTTGTCCTTGATCGCCCGCCAGATGATGCGCGTCATCTCGTCCCCATCGAGATCGACGACCGGATTGGCGACTTTGATCTTGCTCATAAATACGCTCCCTTGATGGACCTGCCGGACGGCCCTTGGCCGTGTTGCGGGCCGTATACCATTGCGACGGGAAAGCACAAAGCTTAGCTCGGCAAGGGCACTTGCCCAGGACGGCGGGGTTGAAAAGGTTCAGTCGGTCTCTTGGCGATAAGTGTCGTGCCGGGGCAGATGGTCGGCAATGGCGTCCCAACCCTGGCGGGTGCGGGCGAAGATCAGCTGGCCGGGCTGGAACCAGCTGTTGTTGCCGGCGAAAAATCCCGCCGACACCAGGCAGATGCCGGGTGCGCGCGAGGACCCCCCGAAGAGCGGCGTAGCGCAGCACGGACAGAAATTCCGGCTGAAGCTGGCACCGGATGCGCTTTGGCGCGCGAAACTGCCGATTTGGCCAGTGACGGTCAAATACCGCTCCGCCACCAGGGCAACGGCGGAATGGCCGGTGCCGGTTGCCTGCTGGCAGTGCAGGCAGGCACACATGAACATGGAGCCGACCCGGCCAGTGATGCGCATGGTCACGGCCCCGCAGGCACAGCTGGCCTGCACATCGATGCTGGAGTGTGCCGGCTCCGTCATGGGATCAAGCTGGCATGGCGCGAACGGCCGATCAAGAGAGCGCGGCCTTGCCTTGAGCGGCTGAACACCGCAAGAATGGGCTCTCCACTGGAGGAGGCATGGCGCTTTATCCGACCTATCCGCTGCTGACCGAGCGGTTGCGCCTGCGCCCGTTCACCCGCGGCGACGTGGATGCCGTTTTCGCTTATCGGCAACGTGAGGACGTCGCGCGGTACCTGTTCGGTGCGGCGCTTAGCCGAGAAGAATGCGCCTTGGCGGTGCAGCAGCGGATCAACCAGACAACGCTGGACAAGGAAGGGGACAAAGTTGTCCTGGCGATGGAACTTGGCCAAACCAGCCAGTTGATCGGGGAGGTATCGCTGATTTGGCGCAGTCTCGAAAGCGAACAAGGGGAGGTGGGCTGGATCCTTCACCCAGATTATCATGGACATGGTTATGCCACTGAAGCGGCCGGCGTTATCCTGAATTTGGCATTCGGAGAGGCGCAACTGCACCGGGTCGTGGCTCGATGCGCGGCGGAAAACGGGCCTTCGTTCCGGCTGATGGAGCGGTTGGGCATGCGGCGCGAGGCGCATTTTCGCGATCATTCCATCACCAAGGGCGTGTGGGATGAGGAGTTTATCTACGCCATTCTCCGGGACGAATGGCTCAATCGCCAGTCGCAATCTCCGACTAGCGGATGATCGGCTACTAACCTGCGCTACGCGGGAACCTCTCGCCCATAAGGCCCGTTCCTCGTTCAGTTACGATATACCTGCGGAGGCTCGCCATCATGACGTCACTATCTTTGCCCTTGCAAACTGACCGACTGATCCTGCGAACCTTTGAGCGCACTGACGCGTCGGACCTATGCGCTTACCATGCGCTGCCTTCCATGCAGCGTTACGTGTTTACCCGTACCCGCAATGAAGCTGACGTTGCCGAAGCGCTCCAGGTCCTGCGCGGTCATGTCAGCCTGCAGCGCCCCGGCGATACCCTGACGCTCGCGATGGTGCGCAAGGGCGACAAGAAGGTCATCGGCCATGTTTCGCTGAACTGGCAGGACGCGACATCGGGGCAGGGCGAAGTGCGTTTCTGCATCAATCCGAGCTTTTCGGGCCAAGGCTATACCGCCGAGGCGCTGAGCGCCATGTTCGATCTGGCCTTTGATCAATTCCGTATCCATCGCTTGTTCGTGCGTTGCGACGGCCGCAATCACCATTCCATCAAGCTCATGCAAAAGCTGGGGCTACGACTGGAAGCCCACTACCGCGAACATGCGCTGTTTCAGGGCGAGTGGGATGAGGAGCTGCATTTTGCCATTCTGGATCGTGAATGGAACCGTTCCAGCAAGGTCAAGGAGTTGCCGCTCCGCCGCCAGGTTGCTTGACCAGTTCACCGCTTGCATTGCTGATCGCATCTCCGGCGCCCCACGGGCGCCGGTTTGCGTTTGCGCACGCTCTCGGCTAAGTGCGGCTTCGTTGTGGGTAGGGGCATCATGGCCGGCACAGATTCTTCCATTCCGATTGCACTGACGCCGTCTCCGGCGATTATCCTTTGCGAGCCGCAGCTGGGCGAGAACATCGGCACGGCAGCGCGTGCCATGGCCAATTTCGGGCTGTGGGATTTGCGGCTGGTTCGGCCCCGTGATGGCTGGCCCAACGAAAAGGCGGTGAATGCCGCTTCACGAGCCGACCATGTGCTGGAACGGGTGCGGGTGTTCGATACCTTGGAAGCGGCAATCGCGGACCTCACGCTGGTTTACGCCACCACGGCACGCTCACGTGACATGCAAAAGTCAGTGATCGGTCCAGACGAAGCGGCGCGGCGGATGGCCAGCCATATCGGAGCGGGCCGCGGCGCCGGGCTCTTGTTCGGTCGCGAGCGCTGGGGCTTACTCAACGAGGAAGTGGCTCTGGCCGACTCCATTGTAACGCTGCCCGTGGAGCCCGCCTTCGCCTCGCTCAACATTGCCCAAGCCGTGCTGCTGATGGCCTATGAATGGCGTCGACACAGCGCGGCGGGCACGACCCTGCCATTCGACGACAATCTCGCGCAGGTAGCTCCGCGCGAAGAACTTGTGGGCTTGTTCGGGCACCTGGAATCCACGCTCGACCAGTCCGGTTTCTTCACCGCGCCTGACAAGCGGCCCACTGTGGTAAACAATCTGCGCACCATGCTGGAGCGGGGCAAATTCACCAGCCAGGAGATCCGCACCTTGCGTGGTGTGATTTCCTCCATCGATCGACGCCATCAGCGACCAAATCCGAACCGCCAGCAGCGAGAAAGCGACAAGGGCTGAGAAATCCGCCGGCCTGGCCGCTTGCAAGCACTTAGAGCTTTGACGGGCGCCAGGCGGCATGGCATGGGCAGACCATGAGCATCCCCGCGCCGCATGATAAATCCCGCTTGGCTTTCAGCTATAAGGGCTTTCGTTTTTTCTGGCTGACGACGCTGCTGGTCAGCTTTGCTGTCCAGATCATGTCTGTGTCCATTGCCTGGCAGATCTTTGCGATCACCGGCGATTACTTCTTGCTAGGCCTTGTTGGCCTGTGCCTGTTCCTGCCCGCCCTGGTGTTGATGTTGGTGACGGGACTGGCCGCTGACCGGTTCAACCGCCGCCTGATCATGGCGGTGTGCCTCGTGGTGGAGTTGGGCTGCGCTATTGGCTTCCTGTCGCTCGTCAATGCCCAGGAGCATCAGGTCTGGCCGATCTTCGCGATCCTCGTGGTCCTGGGTACGGCGCGAGCGTTCTGGAGCCCCGCTGCCCAATCTTTGGCCCCCAATTTGGTGCCACCCGAGGCGCTGAGTAACGCCATCACGGTCAATGCTTCGGCTTGGCAGTTCGCCGCGATCATGGGCCCTTCTATTGGCGGGGTGCTGTATGCACTGAGCCCGGTGATGGCCTTTGGCACGGCAGCGGTGCTGCTGCTGGTGGCGTGCGGGTGCGTGCTGCTGATCCCCAAGCCCCAACAGCGCCAGTCGCAACAGGCGACCAGCCTCGAAACCATCTTTGGCGGCTTCCGCTATATCCTCAGCAACAAGGTCGTGCTGGGGGCGATCTCGCTGGACATGTTCGCCGTGCTGATGGGCGGGGCTGTCGCGCTGCTGCCCGCTTTCACCGGGGAAATCCTCCATGGTGGGCCGATTGAGTTCGGCATTCTGCGCGCGTCTCCGGGAATCGGCGCCCTCGTAATGGCGCTGACGCTGACGCGCTTTCCCATTCGGCACCATGCTGGCAAGATGCTGTTCGCGTTTGTGGCGCTGTTCGGCTTGTTCACCCTGGTGTTTGGGCTATCGAGCAGCGTGTGGCTGTCCATCGGGGCCCTCATGCTGGTCGGCGCGTCAGACATGGTCAGCGTTACCATCCGCGAAACTATCATGCAGCTGTGGACGCCAGAAGAGGTTCGCGGGCGCGTAAACGCCGTGAACTCTGTTTTTATCGGCGCCTCCAACGAACTGGGAGAGTTCCGGGCCGGAACTGTCGCCCACTTTATCGGGCCTGTTGGCGCGGTGATCGTGGGCGGCGTGGGTGCTATGGCAATCGCAGGCGTCTGGAGCCGCTTGTTCCCGAGCCTGCGTAAGCAGGATACGCTGGACCGCAAGATGGTGAGCGACGGCGTCGCCGAGCCACTCGCCGATCGGTAAGTCCGCGGCCGGGTTGACTTTGTAGCCTTCCCCCTCTATCACCCGCGCACCTATTGCGGCCTTCGGGCCCTAGGCGCACCCGGGATCTTCTTTCATCAGAGGTCTGTCAGCCTGTCGGTTTACCGGCAGGCAGAGGAGGGCGCGATCCATTTCGACGTTTCATGAAAGGATACGCGATGTCGAAGCGCATTTCTGCCAAGCACAAGATTGACCGCCGTCTTGGCGAAAACATCTGGGGTCGTCCATCGAGCCCGCTCAATGCCCGCGCCTATGGCCCCGGCCAGCACGGCCAGCGCCGCAAGGGCAAACTCTCGGACTATGGTCTGCAGCTGCGCGCCAAGCAGAAGCTGAAGGGCTACTACGCTTCCATCACCGAGAAGTCGTTCAAGAAGCTTTATAACGAAGCTGCGCGCGTCAAGGGCGACACTGGCGAGAACCTGATCGGCCTGCTCGAGTCGCGTCTCGACGCCATCGTTTACCGCGCCAAGTTCGTGGTAACCCCGTTTGCTGCCCGCCAGTTTGTCAACCACGGCCATGTGATGGTCAATGGCAAGCGCGTCAACATCCCATCCTATCAGGTCAAGGTCGGCGACAAGATCGAAGTGCGCGAGCGCTCCAAGCAACTCACCGTTCTGCTCGAAGCCATCCAGCTGGCCGAGCGTGACGTTCCCGACTACATCGAAGTCGACCACAACAAGATGACCGCGACCTATGCTCGCGTGCCGGCTCTGTCCGATGTGCCCTATCCGGTGCACATGGAGCCGAACCTGGTCGTGGAATTCTACTCGCGTTAAGCGAACCGAGTTCCAATGCAAAGGGCCGCCCTTCGGGGCGGCCCTTTTTGTTTGTGGTGATGGCCTCTGCGCCCGGACGACCACTCGGCTGCCGCTCCGTGTGGTGAAGGTGAGGTGCGCCCGGGGCAGGGGCTCGGGCGTGGTGACCACCCGATCCCCCCACCCTCGGTTCCGCCTCTCCAGGGAAAGGGCAGCGGACAGGGTTGTCCGTCCGGACTGAACGAAGGCACTAGATCGTCGCCGCGTCGCCGATGCTTTCCTTGATTGGCTCCTGATCGCGCGGAATGAAGCTCTCGAACCGGTGCAGACGCTGGTAGATCGACTGCAGTTCCACGATCGTCGTCCATGCCCGGGCAAAGAACTGAAACGAGGAGGCAACCTCGCCAAAGGCGTTCTGCACCTGCTGGTAGATGCCCAGCGTCAACGTGCCGGCAAGGATCGATGGCGATAAAGTCAGGAGCGGCACATAGCCTGCTACCTGCAGATAGGCATACCGCGCCAGGTTGAAGTAGGTGTAGTGGAAGTAGAGCCGGTAGTAGTTCTTCTGCACATTGGCAAACAGCATGCGGAAGGTAGGCGGATCGGCTCGATCCGCTTCGTCCTCCCCATAGACCAACTCCTTGCGCAGTGCAGCCTCCACCTTCTGGTTCTCGAAATTGAGGCCAGGGAGCCGGATACCCACGATCCAGAGCAGCCCCGTTCCAAAGGCCGAGATCACCAGGGCGATCCACACCAGACTTCCTGGAACCGCACCAAAGATCGGGATCTCCGTGACGCTCTGGGACAAGGTCCACAGAATGGGCAGGAACACCACCAAGGTCAGCAGGGAGCCCAGAAAGCTGGTGCCGAGGTCCTCCACGATCGAAGCAAACCGCTGCGTGTCTTCCTGCACACGCTGGGCGGCGCCCTCCGTTTTCCTCAGGCTGGGCCAATATTCCATGTAGTAGGAGGTCATCGCTTTGCGCCAGCGGAAGACGTAATGCGAGTTGAAGAAGGCCAGCAGCACGAGGAAGATGATGTTGGGGAGCAGCACGAGAAACAGGGTGAAGACGTAAGGCCAATACTCGGCCGGGCTGACCGAGCCGGGTTCGCTCAAGGCACGCTGCAGAACGTCAAAGAACCGGCCCTGCCAGTCGTTCAGGAAGGCGCTGAGTTGAACCTGGCTGTAGGTGGCCAGATACAGAACGGCGCTGCCAACAACCGACCACCAGTACCATTGGTTGCGCTTGTAGAAGTACCAGAAGGCGCAGAACGCTGCGGTGCAGAGCAGGATGTACCAGTATTCCCAGATACGCCCGCCATTGAGGAAGTTGGTGTCCTCGGCTACGCAACCCGCCGAGGCCATCGCGGTATTGGCAGTTTCCGGGGGAGCGGCTTGATTGGTAGCTGGCGCCGGGGCGTTGGGATCGATCCGGCTCGGACCGCCTTCGGGCGCAGGCAAGGCGTTCGGGTCGGGTGCTACCGGCGTTTCAGCCTGGGGCAGCTGATCTGGCGAGCAGATTGTGGGAGCGAAGAACCGGTCGATACTGACGACACGCCGCACCGGCTCGCCGGCAAACTGGAATATCAGCGTGGTCAGCAGCATCCAGAGCAGTGCCGAGCCAAAGAAAAGTTTGGGAACAGGAAAGAAGGATCGAAACACCAGGGACTCCGGGGTGTCGGGAGAAGCGCGCCATCTAGCCCCCACATTCCGCCCAAAGCAAGAAAGTGAAGTTAAGCTTTGGTAATCTCCTCCGCTGCCGCTTGGCCTTTCCCTTCGGCGGTTCTGGCGTTATCAGCAGGCAGCGGATTGATCATGAGAGGATCGGGTGTGAGCCAGGTATTGGAAGCGCCGCAGATGGAGCCTGACGAGAGCGAAAGCGGGGCGCACCCGATCTTTGCCAAGGCGCCGCGCTCGGTAGAATTCAACAAGCTCAGGAAACGCCTGATCCGGCATACCCGCGAGGCGCTCGAGAAGTTTGCCATGGTACGTCCGGGTGAGCGGTGGCTGGTGGCGCTATCGGGCGGCAAGGACAGCTATGGGCTTCTGGCATTGCTGCTGGACCTGCAATGGCGAGGCATGTTGCCGGTGGAGCTGCTGGCCTGCAATCTTGACCAGGGACAGCCGAATTTCCCAAAGCATATCCTGCCCGAATTCCTCTCCGGCCTGGGCATAAAGCACCGGATTGAATACAGGGACACCTATTCCATTGTCACGGACAAGCTGCCGACCGGAGCGACCTACTGCTCGCTCTGCTCGCGGCTGCGGCGCGGCAATCTCTACCGTATTGCGCGTGAGGAGGGCTGCTCGGCGCTGGTGCTCGGCCACCATCGCGACGACAGCCTGGAAACCTTCTTCATGAACCTGTTTCACGGGGGCAAGCTGGCGGCCATGCCGCCGCGCTTGCTGAATGATGATGGAACCGTGGAAGTGCTCCGGCCGCTGATCTATTGCGCCGAAGATGACCTGGGGCGCTTTGCCGAGCAGATGCAATTTCCCATCATTCCCTGTGACCTGTGTGGATCGCAGGATGGCCTGGAACGCAATGCGATGAAGGCGATGCTCTCAGATATCGAAAAGCGGATGCCGGGCCGCAAGGACGTGATGATCCGTGCCATGGGCAACATCAATCCCAGCCACATGCTCGATCCACGTTTGTTTGACTTTGCCGGGTTGGCTGATCGGAGAACACAAGCGTGAGCGTTGATATCGAATGGCTGGCTGGCGTCTTGCGAGCTGCGGCCAAAGCCGAGATTCTTCCGAGATTTCGGCGGCTGGACGAAAGCGATGTGCAGGTCAAGACCGAGGCTATCGACCTCGTGACCGCAGCCGATCTGGCCGCTGAGCAGTTCATCAAGGCTGAGATCAGCCGGCAAGTGCCCGGCGCTCTGTTCGTCGGCGAGGAATCGGTTGCGGCCGATCCACAGCTGCTTTCAGCGCTCGCAGGCGCCGATCTGGCCGTGGTAGTTGATCCCATCGACGGCACGGCGAACTATGCCGCCGGCTTGCCCCTGTTTGCGGTGATGGCGGCTGTCGTTGCGGGTGGCGAAACCATTGGCGGCATCATCTACGACCCCATGGGCGATGATTGGATGATGGCCGAGAAGGGCAGCGGAACCTGGCTGTGCCGGCCTGATGGCAGCAGCAACCGCCTCCATGTTGCAGCGCCACTGCCAATGCCCGAGATGGTGGGCACGGCATCGATCGCCTTTGTGCCGCCGGGAAAGAAAGTGGAGATTCTGCAGAACTTCGCCAAAGTGCGCCTAGTATCGCATTACCGGGTGGCCGGGCACGAATACCGCACCTTTGTGTCCGGCCACTCCCAATTTCTAAGCTACAACAAGCTCATGCCCTGGGACCATCTCGGCGGGGCCCTGATGGCTCAGGAAGCCGGCGGCTATGTCGCGCGCATGGACGGCTCCCCTTATCGCCCGTACCACACCGAAGGCGGGCTGCTTGCCGCTACGAACGAGGAGAGCTGGCGGCTGCTGCGGGAGAACGTTTTTACGTTCTGAGCCGCAGCAGCTTGCGCCTTAGTGGGCTGCGGACAGGTCCAGTTCTACCGGGCCATTCTCGGTGCGGAACAAGCGACCCCGCTCGGCGACCAGGATGCAAACGACGGCCAGCGATCCCATCAGGAAGTAGCCGGTGGCGACCGGCACTACGGTGCCATCGAAATGCTGGCCGATGAAGCCGCCTATGATGACGCCGCCCACGGTCTGGATGAAGCCGAAGACCGATGAGGCGGTCCCGGCGACCGCGCCGAGTGGCTCCATGGACAAGGAGTTCATGTTGGAGGCGGCCCAGCCAAAGCAGAACATTATGATGGCCAGCAAGCTCAGAAACAATCCGAGCGGCAAATTGCCGGTGAGCGCCAGCATGAGCCAAATGCCGCTGACAAGGGTGAAAACCAGCACGGCGCCATGAGAAAGCCGGCGCATGCCAAAGCGCCGCACGATCTTGGAATTGGTGAAGGAGGATACCGCCATCAGCCCGGCGATGGCTGCGAAGGCGAGCGGGAAGTAAACACCCAGCCCGTAGATATCGACATAGATCTGCTGGGACGAGCTGATGAAGCCGAACAGTGCCGCAAACAGGAACATGCCCGCCAGACCATAGGAGAACGCGACCCGGTTGGTGAAAACGATGCGGAAGCCTTCGACCACAGAACCAAAGGTGAGCGGCCGGCGCTTGTCCAGGGCGAGTGTCTCGGGCAGGCGAAAGTAACCCCAGAGGCCGAAAGCCGTCGCCAGCACGCCCATGAAGATGAAGATGGTCTGCCAAGGGCCGGTCAGGAGCAGGATCTGGCCAATGCCGGGCGCAATCACCGGAATGGCCATGAACACCATGAACGTAAGCGACATCACCTCCGCCATGGCGCGGCCCGAATACAGATCCCGCACCAGGGACGTGGTGATGACGCGCGTGCCTGCAGCACCGATGCCCTGCACGAAACGAAGCGCCAGCAGCGTCGCAAAGTTGGGCGAGAAGGCGGCCGCAACCACGGCAACGATATAAAGCACGATACCAAGCAGCAGCGGTGTGCGGCGGCCAAAGCGATCAGATAGCGGGCCAAAGGCGAGCTGCGCTGCGCCAAAACCGAACATATAAACGGAAACTACGAACTGCCGCTCATTCTCACTGCTGACGCCAAGCGCTTCTCCCATATAGGGCAAGGCGGGGAGCATAACGTCGATAGCCAAAGCGTTGAGCGACATCATTGCCGCCATCAAGGCAATGAATTCCGGACGGGAAAGCACCCGGGTTAAATGGTTGGACATGTTCTGGATCTCGTAAGCCGCCGAACAGCGGCGCAATTGATCAGACCATGAACCTGCAGCCTTATTTTGGCAACCGCACTTATCGTTAAAAGACGATGATCTAGACTGTTCAGTCGAAGATCACATCATGCCGGTTGCGGGGCGAATTTGGCGTCGACCTTTTCGTTGATGGGCAGGTGGATGGCAGCGGAAGCAAGGCCAAGCAGGATGCCCAGATACCAGACGAGGCTGTACGAGCCGGTCTGGTCATACACATAGCCGCCCAGCCACACGCCGACAAAGGAGCCGAGCTGGTGGCTGAAGAAGGCAACGCCATAGAGCATGCCCATATAGCGGGCGCCAAAGAACAGGGTGACAAGGCCGGCGGTCAGCGGCACCGTGGAGAGCCACAGCAGCCCCATGGCGGCGGCAAAGGCGTAGGCGGTCCATTCGGAGACGGGGATCAGCAGGAAGGCGGCTATGGCGACGGCGCGCAGGAAGTAGATGCTGGCGAGTAGCATCTGCTTGGGCAGACGCCCGCCGAGATAGCCCGACAGGAGCGAGCCAGCGATGTTGAACAGCCCGATCACAGCGATCGTCCAGCTGCCGACCTCCGGAGACAGGCCGCACTGCACCAGATAGGCCGGCATATGAACGTTGATGAACGCCAGATGAAAGCCGCAAACGAAAAAGCCGATCACCAGCAGCCGGTATGAGCCGTGTCCCCAGGCACGCGACAAGGCCTGCATGAAAGGCAGATCGGCATGACCAACCGGGTTTTCGGTGCGGCCGCGCAGCGCGTAGCTGAGCGGGATGATCAGCACCAGCATCATGCCCAGATAAAGGAGGGCCGTTTGCCAGCCGAAGCTGTTGATGAAGCCCTGGCTGATCGGGGCGAAGATGAACTGGCCAAAGGACGAGGCGGCGGTCGCGACACCGAAGATCAGCGTGCGCTTTTCAGGCGGAACGGAGCGGCCAAAGGCAACCATGACGACGCTGAAGGAGGATACGGCGATGCCGACGCCGGTGATTACCCCGCCAGTGAGGGTCAGCATGCCGGCACTTGGCGAAAACGCCATCAGCACGACACCCAGCGCATAGATCGCGGCCCCGGCCGCCAGCGTGCGTCCGGTGCCAAATCGGTCGGCCCACGCCCCCGCAAAGGGCTGGGCAATGCCCCAGGCGAGGTTCTGGATGGCCATGGCCATGCCGTAGCCCTCACGCGTCAGGCCAAGATCGGCCGACATCGGCAGGGTGAACAAGCCAAAGCTGGTGCGAACGCCATTGCCAAGCGCGGCAATGATGCAGCCGCAAACGATCAGCAGCAGCAGAGGAACGGCGGGGCGGAGGGTGCTGGCCATGAGCTGGAATCCAAGGAAGGCATTCTTCCTACGCCTGCCCCCCCATGCCGCAAAGCAATAATGCGGAATGGGGTCGATGAATTTGGGTGATGGGGTTGACCGCAGCGGTGGGGGCGGGAACAACACTCGCTTGCTTCAGGAGCCCATCACTTGATCCGCCATATCGTTTTTTTCACCGCCAGTTCCCCCGACCGGATCGATGCCATTTGCGAAGGACTGGAGTTGCTCGGCACGATCCCGCATTCGCAGCATTTCGAGGTGAGGCGCAACAGCAAGGTCGACCAGATTTCCAACGAGGTGGATGTGGTGGTATATGCTGAATTCGCCGATGCGGCTGCGCTGGCCTCCTACAAGGCGCATCCGACTTATGACGAAGCCACCCGACAGGTGCGGCCGCTCCGTGATTTGCGGCTTTCCGCAGACTTCGAGGCGAAATAAAAAAGCCGGCCACAGGGGCCGGCTCTTGTTGTCAGCATCGATTGATCAGGCGGATTGCTTGACCGCAATGCCGGCCTGCTCGAAATGCGACTGCAGTTCGCCCGCCTGGAACATTTCGCGCACGATATCGGCGCCGCCGACAAATTCACCCTTCACATAAAGCTGGGGGATGGTTGGCCAGTTGGTATAGGCCTTGATGCCGTCGCGCAGTTCGGCGCTTTCCAGCACATTGGCGCTGCTGTAATCGACGCCAAGATAGTTGAGGATCTGGACGACCTGGCCGGAAAAGCCGCATTGCGGGAAATCGGGCGACCCCTTCATGAAGAGGAAGACGTCGTTGTTCTTTACCTTGTCGTCGATGAAGGCGTTGATATCGGTCATGGCTGCTCTCGCTTGCGCGGTCCGACAGGCGGACCCTGTTGGAAGATAGATAGGTGATCACTCAGGCGGTGTCGAGAACCGCCACAGATGATTCCGGCGCGGCTAGCGCCTGGAGGGTACGGCGCCCAAACCAGCAAGGACCTCGGCTGGAATGCCGAGATCGCGGATAACATCGTTGTGGCGGCGAAAGCCAATCAGTTCACGTTGAACAAAATAGGCCCACACAGCCTGCCGCGCGTCATCAAGGCGTTGTTGGCGATCAGCTTGCGCACCGGCAAGATCTGCCACGGTCTGTTTGACGCGTGCTTCGGCGCTGCCGAGAGACGAAGCACGCTCGGCCACGATCTCGTGTTCCAGTGCCGAGGTGCCTGTTTCAGGCCGCACCATGCGGATCAGATCAAGCGAGTCGCGCAGCGACACAGTGGCTACTCCGATGGAGCGCTGGTCTGGAGCGCCAGGGCATGCAGGGCGCCCCCCATGTCGCCGCCGATTGCCTGATAAACGATCTGGTGCTGCTGCACGCGCGACTTGCCCTTGAAGGCACTGGAGATAACCGTGGCGGCATAGTGATCGCCATCCCCCGCCAGATCACGGATATCGATCTCGGCATCGGGAAGGGCGGCCTTGATGCGGCGCTCGATTTCGGTGGCATCCATAGCCATTGCACTACTCCCCGGAAATTTCCGGCCGGGCGGCCGGTTTCCTCCATATGGCATTTGCCCTGCAGGGCTTCAATGGCCGGCGTTGTCAGCCTGCTGCCCCTGCATGAAGGCAGGAAACCAGCTTTCATGCGCGTTTCTCAGATCAGCCACAGGGACGGGTCTGGCCGAGCCGAGAACCAGCGCGGTACCGCCGGTGGAGCCGATCCAGGGCGCAAAGATGCCGAGGCGCTGCGCTTCGTCCCACAATGCGGCCAATTCCTTGCCTTGCGGATCCAGGCTCACGGTCACGAGGTAGCGGCCCTGATCTTCGGCGAAATACTGCAGGATCGGGTCCTGATCGCTCAGATCGACGATCTCTGCCCCGATGCCCGAGGCAATGGCCATTTCGGCCAGCCCGATACCCAGGCCGCCATCCGACAGATCATGGACAGCAGTGGCGACGCCTGAGCGGATCAGCCCGCGCACGAAATCGCCGGTGCGCTTCTCATGGGCAAGATCGACCTTTGGAGGCGCACCGTCGGCACGGCCGAACAGGTCACGCAGATAGATCGACTGACCCAGATGCGTTCCCCGGCTCGGTGGGGCACCGACGAGCAGGATGACTTGTCCGGGGGCGGCGAAGCCGACGCGTGACATCTGCGACCAATCGTCCAGCAGACCGACCCCGCCGATCGTGGGGGTCGGCAGAATGCCCTGGCCGTTGGTCTCGTTGTAAAGCGACACATTGCCCGAAACGATGGGAAAACCCAGTACGCGGCAAGCCTCGCCGATGCCCTTGATGGCCCCGACCAGCTGGCCCATGATTTCGGGGCGCTCGGGATTGCCGAAATTGAGATTGTCCGTAGCCGCGAGCGGCTCGGCACCCGTGGCCGTCAGGTTGCGCCAGCATTCGGCCACCGCCTGCTTGCCGCCTTCAAAAGGATCGGCCTCGCAATACCGGGGCGTCACGTCCGAGGAGAAGGCAAGCGCCTTCGTTGGGTGGCCATCAACGCGGATGACGCCGGCGTCGCCACCTGGCCGCTGGAGCGAGTTTCCCCCGATCAAGGTATCGTACTGTTCGTAAACCCAGCGCCGAGAGGCAATCTGGTGGCTGCCCATGAGCTGGATCAGCGCGTCGGCGACATCCATCTGCGGCACATCGTTGGCCGCCAAAGGAGCAGGGCGGGTCGGCTCGGTCCAGGGGCGATCATATTCGGGAGCCTCGTCGCCGAGGTCCTTGATGGGGAGGTTGGCCACCTCCTCGCCGTGCCACAGCACCCGGAAGCGCAGATCGTCTGTTGTCTTGCCGACGGTAGCGAAATCGAGCTCCCACTTCTGGAAGACGGCGCGCGCTTCGGCTTCCTTTTCCGGGTGCAGCACCATCAGCATGCGCTCCTGGGATTCGGAGAGCATCATCTCGTAGGGCGTCATTTCGGTTTCGCGGACCGGGACCATGTCGAGGTTGAGTTCGATACCAAGATCGCCCTTGGCGCCCATCTCCACGGCCGAGCAGGTGAGGCCGGCGGCGCCCATGTCCTGAATGGCGATAACGGCTCCAGTGGCCATGAGCTCAAGGCAAGCTTCAAGCAGGCGCTTTTCGGTAAAGGGGTCGCCGACCTGCACCGTAGGGCGCTTTTCGTCGATGTCGTCGCCGAACTCTGCCGACGCCATGGTGGCACCGCCAACGCCATCACGGCCCGTCTTGGCGCCGAGATAAACCACCGGCAGGCCAACACCTTCGGCTTTGGAATAAAAGATCTTGTCGGTATCGGCAAGGCCGGCGGCAAAGGCATTGACGAGGATGTTGCCGTTGTAGCGCGGATCGAACTCGACCTCGCCGCCCACGGTGGGCACGCCAAAGGCATTGCCGTAGCCGCCGATGCCCGCAACCACGCCCGACACGAGGTGGCGGGTTTTCTCGTGGTCAGGAGCGCCAAAACGCAGCGCGTTCATCGCGGCGACCGGACGCGCACCCATGGTGAAAACGTCGCGCAGGATGCCGCCCATGCCCGTGCCGGCCCCCTGATAGGGCTCGATGAAGCTGGGGTGATTATGGGACTCCATCTTGAAGACCACGGCCTGGCCATCGCCGATATCCACCACGCCGGCATTTTCACCCGGCCCCTGGATCACGCGGGGACCGGAAGTAGGCAGGGTCTTGAGCCACTTCTTGGAGGACTTGTACGAGCAGTGTTCGTTCCACATCGCCGAGAAGATGCCCAGTTCGGTATAGGTCGGCTGCCGACCGATCAGGGCGAGGATCTTTTCGAACACGTCGGGCTTGAGCCCATGGTCGGCGACCAGTTCGGGCGTGATGGCAATGTGGTTGTCGTATGGCATAGGGAACTGTCCGGCTGGAGCGGCTGTGGTTAGGCGACGAGGTCGAGCGCGCTGGCAAACAGCGCGCGGCCGTCATTACCGCCATGGGCGGGTTCGATCAGGTTTTCCGGGTGCGGCATCAGCCCGAGAACGTTCTTGTTCTCGTTTAGAATGCCGGCAATGTCGTTGATCGAGCCGTTGGGGTTGGTCCCTTCCGCATAGCGGAACGCCACCTGGCCATTGCCCTCGAGGCGGGCAATGGTTTGGGGATCGGCGAAGTAGTTGCCGTCATGGTGGGCGACGGGGCACCGAACCACCTGATCCTGCTCGTAGAGCCGGGTGAAGGGCGTATCGGCGTTCGTGACCTGGAGCTTCACTTCCCGGCAAACGAATTTGAGAGAAGTGTTGCGCATCAGCGCGCCAGGCAGCAGGCCGGCTTCGGTGAGAATCTGAAAGCCATTGCAGACACCCAGCACCTTGACGCCGTCGGCGGCACGCTCACGCACCGCATCCATGATCGGGGAACGGGCGGCGATGGCGCCGCAGCGCAGGTAATCGCCATAAGAAAAGCCGCCGGGAATGACGATGAGGTCGGCTTCGGGCAGATCGCGCTCGCCATGCCAGACCGTTGCTGGCGCACGGCCGGAGATCTTGGTGAGCGCTGCGACCATGTCACGGTCGCGGTTAAGCCCTGGAAAGATGATGACAGCGGCCTTCATCGGCGGGGTCCTCGCGAGCTAGGGATGCGCGGGCACCTTGTCGTGACTCCAGCCGCAAAAGGCAAGAGCCTAGTCCGGCAGACCTGCTATTCGGCGGGTGTTTGCACCGGCATTGCGACACCCCTGCGCGCGCCGGGCGTGCCGGGCAGGCGTGCCCAGGCCGGCCGCTCGAACAGGAACTGACCGCGCCCGCTCCACTGGATCAGTGCGTAAAGTACCAGCGGGCCACCGACCGCCGTGGCCATCACCACCGTGCTGACCAGATCGGCATTGGTGAAGCCGAGCTTGATGAGCAGGATGCGCGTGACTGCCATGGGAAGCGCGAAGGCCAGGTAAACGACGATGGACTTGCTGCCCAGCCAGCGCAGCCAGTCCATCACGGCCAGTTTGGACAGCAGCCCGGCCAGGACGCAAAGCCCGAACGAGCCCATCAGCGCCAGAACGACGTGAATGCCGGGAGCGGTGGACCAACCCATATGGATGGTCATGGGCAGGACGCGATAACCTGGCGAAAACACCAGCAGCGTTTGGAGCACGGCCCAGATGGCCAGACCCGCCACTGCCCTCAAGACGTTGTTTTGCGCCCAAGCCACGAGCCGGAACAACAATGGGGCAAACACATAGCCGGCATAGAAATAGATGAAATGCTCGGCAAACTGGTCGATCAGGTAAGAGCCGGTTTGAACCGGAGCCATCTGCAGCAGGGTAGCGCCGGCAAGCACCAGCCAGTGCGGCGCCCGGGCATCATGCAGCAGTTTTGCCGCCGCACTGAAGATCGCCAGCAAATAGATGAACCACAACACGCCATAGGGCTCGACCACGGCCAGGCCGATATGGGCAAGTGCCGTTACGGGGTGGCCGGTGCCCACGGCTTCCTTGAACAGGATGTGGATCACCGCCCAAAGGGCGTAGAAATAAAAGTAGTGAACAACTCGCCGGTCAGCATAGCGTCGCCAGTCGCGACCAATCACCTGAGAAAGAAAGAGGCCCGAAATCAGAAAGAATTCGGGCATCCGGAACGGTGAACACCAGGCGATGATCCAGTGCATGTAGCTGACAGTGCCGGTCACTTCACCGACACCGATGGCGGAATGCATCATGACCACGAGGAGGATGGAGATACCCTTAGCGGTATCAACCCAGTCCAGGCGCTGATTGTTCTCGCTCATGGTACCGCTCCGATCGCCGCTCCAGGCCCTTGATAGGCCCAATCAGCGTCGAGGTCTGGCATGAGCTGGAATTAGGCTTAACGCCAAGCTTGCCTCTAAAAAGTCGAGTTGAGCCTGCTTGCTGGCACAGCAGCCTTCGGCTCCGGGTCAGACCGGAACCGAAGCGTAGGCGGCAAACATCAGGCCGAGAGTGGCAAAAAACATGACCGAGAGGGAGACGGTTTTGAGCATGGCAATATGGTCCTGCGCCACCAAGACGGCGCGACTAGAGGTGTAGCCCTAAGGCGTTAATCGAGGATTTCGACGGCGTAGTTTTCGATCACTGTGTTCGCAAGAAGGCGCTCGCACATGTTGTTGATCTGGGAACGCGCATCTGACTCCTCGGTTCCGTCCACCTCGATATCGAAGACCTTCCCCTGTCGCACGGATGCAACACCCGCAAATCCCAAACTGGCCAAAGATCCTTCAATTGCTTGACCTTGCGGGTCGAGCACGCCAGCTTTGAGCGTGACGGTGACGCGGGCTTTCATGGAATTGTCCTAAACGGCAGGTTACTGGACCAGACGAGGGCCGGTGGTCAGGGCATTGTCGGTTTCCACGAGAATGCCGAGACGCTGCGCGACCTCGCGATACGACTCAACCAACCCGCCAAGATCTTCGCGGAAGCGGTCCTTGTCGAGCTTGTTGCGGGTCTTGATATCCCACAGGCGGCAGCTATCGGGCGAAATCTCATCGGCCAGGACGATGCGCATCATGTCGCCTTCATACAGCCGGCCGCACTCGATCTTGAAGTCGACGAGCTGAATCCCGACGCCCATGAACAGGCCAGTCAGGAAGTCGTTGACGCGGATTGCCAGCGACATGATGTCGTCCAGCTCGGCGGGGGTCGCCCAGCCAAAGGCGGTGATATGCTCTTCGGAGACCATGGGATCGCCCAGGGCATCATCCTTGTAGCAGAACTCGATGATGGAACGGGGCAATTGTGTGCCGGGCTCAAGTCCCAAGCGCTTGACCAGAGAACCTGCGGCGTAATTGCGCACGATGATCTCGAGCGGAATGATCTCCACTTCCTTGATCAACTGTTCGCGCATGTTGATGCGCTTGAGGAAATGCGTGGGGATGCCCAAGCCATTGAGCTTGGTGAAGATGAACTCGCTGATCCGGTTATTGAGCACGCCCTTGCCGTCGATGACGTCGTGCTTGGCACCGTTGCCGGCAGTGGCATCGTCCTTGAAATATTGCACCAGCGTCCCGGGTTCGGGACCTTCAAAAAGAATCTTGGCCTTGCCTTCATAGATTCTGCGCCGACGGGTCATGAGGGGTCCAATGACGGTGAAGGAAGGGGATGAATTTGGCCGCTTCATGCGCCAGAAGTGAGCAAAAATGCAAGCTCTTTCGAGTCATGGGTCGTCGGCGCGACGCGCAGGGTAGGGCACAAGGCAGTCAGCCATGCAGGCGTCCCACCGTTGATTTGGTCAACCGTACAGCCTATGTCCATGACCTAAGCCGCCCCGAGGTGAGGGCGGGCCAGAGCAATCGGAGTGTTGCATGAGCGGGTTCGACGATCGCGCGCGGGGCGAAGAAACTAAGTTCGCATTTGATGCTGAAAGGCAGTTCAAGGCCGAGGCGCGCCGCAACAAGCTGCTGGGTATCTGGGCGGCGGAACTGATGAGTCTGCCTTCGGACGAAGCCAAAAGCTATGCGGCCGAAGTGGTGGCGGCCGATTTTGCCGAAGCCGGTGACGAGGACGTGTTCCGCAAGGTGTCCGGCGATCTCAGGGGCAAGGGGCTCAACATCGGCGACGACGTGATTCGCCAAAAGATGCTGCAGCTCAAGCAAACCGCCCGCGAGCAGATAGCCGCCGAAGGTTAAGTCCGGCGAAGCCACGACAAGAACCCGCGAGCCTGGCCCGCGGGTTTTCTATTGGCGGATGCGCTGCATCAGGCGCGTGAACATCAGCAGGCCTTCGGGCCATGGCCCGTGCCCGGAGGCGACATTGATGTGGCCGGCTTCACCCGCTTCATGGAATTCCGATCCCCAGCAAGTCGAGAACTCGACCGCCCGCTCGACGCTGCAATAGGGATCGTTGCTTGACGCCACCAGCAGGGAAGGGAAGGGCAGGGGATCGCGCGCGATAGGACGGAAGGGCAGGGTGGGGGGCGGAGCTTCCGGATGCAGCTCCACATCTGGCGGGGCGACCAGAAAGGCGCCGCGCACCTTGGTGTCGGTCAGGCGACCGGCGGCCGCGACGGCAGCCAGAACACCCAGGGAGTGGGCGACAAGAACGACAGGTCGCGTCGCCATCAACACTGCCATTTCGATGGTCGAGGCCCAGTCATCGGGATCGGGCTCCGCCCAGTCGGCTTGTTCGACAATGAAAGCGTTGGCCATGCGCTCGGCCCAGCGATGCTGCCAGTGACCGGACGGCGAGCCGCCTAGGCCCGGTATGATCAGGATGTCAGCTTCAGACAGCTTCATGCCGTTTCCCCGAATACCCGCGCAAAGATCGTGTCGACATGCTTGAGATGATAGGCATCGTCGAACATGGCGTCGATCTGCTCATCGGTGAGTGAGACGGCTGGATCGGATTTGAGATTACGCGCGAACTGGCCGGTGCGGTCGCCGCGCATTTCCCAGACCTGCATGGCATTGCGCTGCACGGCGGCATAGCTGTCCTCGCGCGAATACCCCGCCTGGGTGAGGGCCAGCAGCACACGCTGCGAATTGTGGAGCCCGCCCAGCAGATCCAGATTGCGGCGCATGTTTTCGGGGTAAACCACGAGCTTTTCGATAACGCCGGTGAGGCGCGCCAGGGCGAAATCCAGGGTGATGGTGGCGTCCGGGCCGATCATGCGCTCCACGGAGGAGTGGGAGATATCGCGCTCGTGCCACAGGGCGACATTCTCCAGCGCCGGGGTGACCATGCCCCTTACGAGGCGAGCAAGGCCCGTGAGGTTTTCTGTCAAAACCGGATTGCGCTTGTGCGGCATGGCCGAGGAGCCCTTCTGGCCGGGCGAGAAATATTCCTCGGCCTCCAGCACCTCGGTGCGCTGCAGGTGGCGAATCTCGACCGCAACCCGCTCGATGGAGGATGCGACCACGCCCAAGATAGCAAAGAACATGGCGTGGCGATCGCGTGGAATCACCTGCGTCGAGACCGGCTCGATGGCGAGGCCGAGCTTTTCGGCGACATATTGCTCAACCGACGGATCGATATTGGCGAAGGTGCCGATGGCGCCGGAGATGGCGGCCGTAGCGATTTCCTCCCGGGCATGGACGAGGCGCTGCCGGTTTCGGGTGAACTCCGCGAAAGCTTCGGCCAGCTTGACGCCGAAAGTGGTGGGTTCGGCATGGATGCCGTGCGAACGGCCGATGGTGATGGTGTGCTTGTGCTCCAAAGCGCGGCGCTTGAGGGCGGCAAGCAGAGCATCGATGTCGGCGATCAGGAGGTCGGCGGCGCGGGCCAGTTGCACCGACAGGGTGGTGTCAAGGATATCGGACGACGTCATGCCTTGATGCACAAAGCGCGCTTCGGGTCCGACGATTTCGGACAGGTGAGTAAGAAAGGCGATAACATCGTGCTTGGTGGTGCGCTCGATTTCATCGATTCGCGCCACATCGAACCCGTAGCCGCCCAGTTCGGCCTTGCGGGCATTCATCACATCCCAGATCTTCTGCGCCGCTTCCTCGGGCACGACGCCGAGCTCGGCCAGCTTGGTAGTCGCATGTGCCTCGATCTCGAACCAGATGGCAAACCGGGTTTCGGCAGACCAGATGGTGACCATGTCGGGGCGGGAATAGCGAGGGATCATCGGTCGGAGCTTCCTGGATTTTCAAGCGCGAAGAGTGCTGGCCGCATTGCGGATGGCGGTGATGCGAGCGGCGTAGGTGGCGGCATCGTTGCCGCCATAGATGGAGGAGCCGGCCACGAATACGTTGGCTCCGGCCTCAGCGACGGCACGAACATTGTCGGCGGTAATGCCGCCATCCACCTCGAGGTCAATGGGGCGCTGGCCGATCAATGCCCGCGCCTGGCGCAGCCGTGGCAAGGTCGAGGGGATGAAGCTTTGGCCGCCAAAGCCGGGATTGACGCTCATGACGAGGATCAGATCGACATCGTCGATCACCGGTTCGAGCGCCGCCACGGGCGTGGCCGGGTTGATCGCAACGCCCGCCTTGACGCCCAGGCCGCGGATCGCCTGCAGTGTGCGGTGCAGGTGCGGGCCAGCTTCCGCATGCACCGTAATGATGTCAGCGCCGGCCGAGGCGAAGGCCGCCAGGTACGGATCAACGGGCGCAATCATCAGGTGAACATCGAAGGGCTTGGTCGTGATGGAGCGTATGGAGCCCATGACCGCAGCGCCAAAGGATATATTGGG
>JAQGKH010000313.1 GCA_028290225.1 Devosia sp.
GCGTTGCTCATCGCGACGTACCGCCTCGATGTCATGGCGTTGCCGATCGAGATACACGGCATACTGTGCATCAACGCCGAGTTGCTCCATGGTCGCCGGCGCAATATCAGCCGTTTCTGGCCAAAGCCGTGCCAGGTCAGCCGCCTGCAGATCGGGGTAGGACAGCAGCTCGAAGGCGGATCGCGACTGGCCGTCGGCGTTCACCGCTATCCCGGCGCGGCGGGCTACTGTGGGGCTGACGCGCAAGGACTGCAGCAGATGGCGACCGGCATCAAGAGCGGCGGCTTTCTCGGTGTAGGCCGCAGCTCGCATGGGGCCGACCAACCCCGTCGCTATCCCAAGTGGCGTCAATCTCTGGTCGGCGTTGTCGGCTCGGAGGTGCAGGCGGAACTCGGCGCGCGAGGTGAACATCCGATAGGGCTCGGAAACGCCGCGCGTCACCAGATCGTCTACCATAACGCCGATATAGCTTTGGGTCCGCGACAGGATAAGCGGCTCGCGCCCCTGCACGGCGGCAGCGGCGTTGGCGCCGGCGAGCAGGCCCTGCGCCCCGGCTTCCTCGTACCCGGTTGTGCCATTGATCTGCCCAGCCAAATACAAGCCGGGCAGGCGCTTCAGTTCCAGGGTGGAGCGCAGCTCACGCGGATCCACATAGTCATACTCAATGGCGTATCCGGCGCGGATGATCCGCACAGCTTCCAGGCCCGGCATGGACCGCAGGAAGGCATACTGAACGTCCTCGGGCAAGGAGGTTGAGAGCCCATTTGGGTAGACAGTTCTATCGTCCAGTCCTTCCGGTTCGAGGAAGATCTGATGGCTGTCCCGATCGGCGAAGCGCACGATCTTGTCTTCAATTGAGGGACAGTAACGCGGTCCCCGACTTTGAATTCGGCCAGAATACATGGCGGAACGATGCAGATTATCCGCAATAATGCGGTGTGTGTCTACCGTCGTCCGGGTGATATGGCAATCAACCTGCCGGTTGGTGATCGTCGATGTCAGCATCGAGAATGGCTCGGGCGGGTTATCTCCCGGCTGAGTCTCCAGCTGGCTGTAGTCGATACTGGTGCCATCCAGCCGTGCGGGTGTTCCGGTCTTTAGCCGCCCCAACTGCAGTCCGAGAGTTTCCAGACGAGTTGACAGTCCGAGCACCGGCTTTTCGCCGAGCCGGCCAGCCGGGGTGGTTTCCTCGCCCCGATGGATCAGCCCGCGCAGGAAGGTGCCCGTGGTGAGCACAACCGATTGCGTACTGAACGAGCGTCCATCCAGCAGGACCACCCCGGAAACCCTGCCGTCGGGGCCGACAACCAAGTCATCGACTTCCCCTTCGATGACCTCAAGATTGTCTTGCGCGCTAATCGCGGCCTGCATGGACTGGCGGTAAAGCTGGCGATCTGCCTGGGCGCGCGGCCCGCGGACTGCGGGGCCCTTGCGGCGGTTGAGCACCCGGAACTGAATGCCGGCCTTGTCAGCCACCTGCCCCATCAGCCCATCCAGCGCATCAATTTCGCGGACGAGGTGGCCCTTGCCCAATCCGCCAATGGCTGGATTGCAGCTCATCTCACCAATGGTGGCAAAGCGATGCGTGATCAAGGCGGTTGGCACACCCATGCGCGCAGCGGCGGCTGCCGCTTCGCAACCGGCATGGCCGCCCCCCACCACAACAACCGCATAATCCGTCATCATCAACTCCATGGCTTCACGGGCAATGTTCCACGTGAATCATTGCCCCGCTTCGCACAACTCAGCTCATTTGCCGATACAGAAGCTCGTGAACAAGCGATCCAGTACCATTTCCGGGTCCAATCGCCCCACCAGACGCTCCAACGCTGCAGAGGCGGCGCGCAACTGTTCCGCGGCAAGCTCGGGTTCATGGAGCAATGTGGTGGCAACCCGAAGGGCATCCTGCGCCCCGGCAAGGGCCAGGCGGTCCCGCTCCCGGCTCAGCAGCGAGGTTTCGCCCCCAGCCAGTTCTGCGCCCAATTCCGCGAGGCGCGCCAAGAGGGTCTCAATCCCCTGCCCGCTTTGGCTGGACACCGCTAGATCGGCAGCTGACTGCCCGATGCCAAGATCTGCCTTGCTCGCCACACGCAGCACTTGGGGTAATCCCGAAGGAAGTTCCTCGTCAGCAATGTCGGGCGCTTGCAGCCACAAGATGAGGTCGGCGCTTTCCATCGCTTGTCGCGCCCGGCGCACGCCCTCGGCCTCGGCCTTGCTTTCGGTGTCCCGCAGCCCGGCAAGGTCGAGCAGCACAAACAATTGTCCCCCAATGTCGAGCGGCACTTCGCGCACATCGCGCGTGGTGCCAGCCTCATCGGTTACAATGGCGATGTCGGAACGCGCCAGCGCGTTCAACAGGCTGGACTTGCCGACATTGGGCGGACCAGCCAGTGCCACCCTGATGCCTTCACGCACGATGCGGCCATGCTCAACGCCAGCCAGCGCCACGGCAATGTCATTGCCGAGCGCTGCAAGACGGTCGGAAAAATTGCTCGGCAATGCTTCGGTGACGTCACCCTCGTCGGAAAAATCCAGCCGAGCTTCGATTTCGGCGCGGAGGTCCAGCAACTCTTCGCGCCAGCTCGCGATCTTGTTGCTGAGCCCACCTTCAAGGCGCGCGAGAGCCTGACGGCGCTGGTTCTCTGTTTCGGCGTCGAGCAGGTCACCCAAACCCTCGACTTCCACCAGGTCGAGCTTGCCGTTTTCAAAGGCGCGGCGCGTGAATTCACCCGCTTCTGCCAGCCGGGCGCCCTTGCTGACGAGGAGCTTCAGGATCGCGCGCACGCCGGCGGGTGACCCATGCACCTGCAATTCGGCACAATCTTCGCCGGTAAAGCTATGGGGAGCGGGAAAAAACACCACCAGCCCGCGGTCCAGTGCCGCTTCGGTGCCGACGGTTCGCAGCGTCAGCTGGCGCGGCGCGGGCACCGCACCCGTGACCTGCCGCAGCAAGGCCTGCACATCCGGGCCCGAAAGCCGGATAATGGCGACGCCCGAGGGCGTCGAGCCGGACGAGAGCGCGACGATGGTATCGCCCAAACGCATCAAACCGGCCCCGCCTGCGGCTTCAGGTGTTCATCGAATCAAAGAAGTCCGAATTGGTCTTGGTCTGGCGGATCTTGTCGGTGAGGAATTCCATGGCATCGATCGTGCCCATGGGCGTCAGGATGCGGCGCAGCACATACATCTTCTTGAGGATGTCGGCTTCCACCAGCAACTCTTCCTTGCGGGTTCCCGACTTGGTGATGTCGAGCGCGGGGAAGATGCGTTTGTCGGCAACCTTGCGATCAAGGATGATTTCGGAGTTGCCGGTGCCCTTGAATTCTTCAAAGATCACTTCGTCCATGCGCGAGCCGGTGTCGATCAGGGCCGTCGAGATGATGGTCAGCGAACCGCCATCCTCGATATTGCGCGCCGCGCCGAAGAAGCGCTTGGGCCGTTGCAGGGCATTGGCGTCAACACCACCGGTGAGAACCTTGCCGGAGCTTGGCACGACGGTGTTGTAGGCGCGCCCGAGACGGGTGATGGAATCGAGCAGGATCACCACGTCGCGCTTGTGCTCCACGAGGCGCTTGGCCTTTTCGATCACCATTTCGGCGACCTGAACGTGGCGGCTCGCGGGCTCGTCAAAGGTCGAGGAAATCACTTCGCCGCGCACCGAGCGCTGCATATCGGTAACTTCCTCGGGCCGCTCATCGATCAGCAGCACGATCAGATAGCATTCGGGATGGTTGGTGGCGATCGACTGCGCAATGTTCTGCAGCAGCACGGTCTTGCCGGTCCGCGGGGGCGCGACAATCAGGGCGCGCTGCCCCTTGCCCAGCGGCGCCACGAGATCGAGCACGCGGGCGGAACGATCCCGAACCGTGGGATCGGGCAATTCCATGCGCAGCCGCTCTTCGGGATAAAGCGGCGTCAGATTGTCGAAATTGACCTTGTGGCGAACCGCCTCCGGGTCTTCGAAATTGATGGTGTTGACTTTCACCAGGGCGAAATAGCGCTCGCCTTCCTTGGGGGAACGAATCTGGCCTTCCACCGTATCGCCGGTGCGCAGGCCGAAGCGGCGGATTTGCGAGGGGCTGATATAAATATCGTCAGGGCCCGGCAGGTAGTTGGCATCGGGCGACCGCAAGAAACCGAAGCCATCGGGAAGAACTTCCACCACGCCTTCGCCGGTAATATCAACTTCGCGCTCCGCCAATTGCTTGAGAATGGCGAACATCAACTCCTGCTTGCGCATGGTCGATGCATTTTCAACTTCGTGTTCTTCTGCGAACACAAGAAGTTCGGCCGGAGATTTGGCCTTGAGCTCGCTGAGCTTCATATTCTGCATGTAGAGGATGACCCTGCGGGAAATCGAAAAGGCGGAGAGGAGGGGGGTGTAAGGCCCCGCAAGCAACCTGGGCGGTCGCGAAAGCGCGGAAGCATTTTGTTTCAGATAGCCCGGCTTGCCGCTCAATTCAAGCGACAAGCGCATTGAAGGGCGAGATTCCCGCCTCCGAGCCTAAAAAGGCCGCACGATTACGGCAATAACAATGCCAATCATCAACACGGTGGGCACTTCGTTGAGAATGCGGAAATAACGCTGCGGCTTGCTGTTGGTGTCGGCGGCAAAGGCCCTGGTGTGGCCCACCAGCATGCCGTGACAGGCCGTCAGCCCGATCACGAACGCGGCCTTGAGCCAGGGCCAACCCTGGCTCCAATCCACCCCGCCCAGCGCAATCATCCAGAGACCGAACACGAAAGTCGCGATCATCGCCGGATTGATGATGCCCTTGAGTAGGCGCCGCTCCATGATCTTGAAGGTTTCCGACTGCGGCGAGCCGCGCTCGGTCACCGCATGATACACAAACAGGCGCGGCAGATAGAGCATGCCCGCCATCCAGGCAATCACCGCAATCACGTGCCCCGCTTTGATCCATTCATACATCAGGGCGTCCTATCCGTTCTTCACGAGGTCCACCAGCCGCTCCACATGGGCGATCGGAGTTTGCGGCACGATGCCATGCCCCAGATTGAAGATGTGGGGGCGGTCCGCAAAGGCCGCGATGATCTGGCGGGCGCGATCTTCCATCTGCGCGCCACCCGCCACGAGCCGCAGGGGATCAAGATTACCCTGCACGGCCAAGTGTTTCGGCACGGCATTCCGGGCAAACTCCAGCGGCGTGGAATAATCCAGCCCCACCGCATTCACGCCGGTCGCAGCCACATAGCGCGCGATATTTCCCGCGGCACCGCGGGGAAAGCCGATGATCGGAGCGTTGGGCACGCGCCGGCGAACGCCTTCAACAATCCGCCGATTGGGCTCGATGACCTGGGCAGTGAAGGCGTCCTCATCGAGATTGAGCGCCCAGCTTTCAAACAACTGCACCACATCGGCGCCTGCTTCGAACTGCGCCACCAGATAGTCGATGCTGGCGGCAACAAGGATGTCCATCAAGGCCGCAAACGCCGCCGGCTCCTGCAGCGCAAAGATCCGAGCCGCAGCCTGGTCAGGCGAGCCGCGCCCCCCGATCATGTAGGTCGCCACGGTCCATGGCGAACCACAAAACCCGATCAGCGTCTTGTCGGCGGGCAATGCCACCTTCAAGCGCCGCAGGGTTTCCAGCACCGGCGCCAGATGCTCCAGCACCCGCTCGGGGCGCAACTGCCCCAGGCTTTGCGCGTTAACCGGCTCGAGCAGGGGCCCTTCGCCTTGTTCAAAGCGAACCGACTGGCCCAGCGCATCGGGGATCACGAGAATATCGGAAAACAGGATCGCAGCATCCAGGGGGAAGCGTCGTAAGGGCTGCAACGTCACTTCCACTGCCAGGTCGGGCGAATAGCACAGATCCAGGAAGCCCTTGGAGCGGGCCCGCACTTCCCGATACTCGGGCAGATAGCGACCAGCCTGGCGCATGATCCACATGGGGGGACGGTTCTGCCGCTCACCCAGCACGGTGGCGAGAAGAGGTTTGTGGGTCAAAGCGCTCACTCTTCCTTTCCCTTCCAAACCTCTGAAAAGACTCTTGTTCTTAGTATCTTCTTTATCATGGCGGTGTTTTGCGCCAATTCACGGCCATCCACAATCGCTGTGGTGGCGACAGTCAGACGCATCGTGGTGGCAGCGGTCCTGTGAATCCAAATCGGTAGCTCTGTCCGGGCGTCGCCGCGCAAAAGGTTAACGCCGCATTAACCCGCCGACTCCCGGAGTCAAGCGATAGGTTAAGGCTGTGTAAACCTGCCTCGCCTCAGGGTTGACGCAAAAGAGTTTTCCCCAGAGTTCACGATGACCTCCAGGCGCCCCCTCCCAGAGTCCAGATGTTAACGATTTACTAAAGAGGTCGAACAACTCGGCGCCTGGCCGGAATCTATGAGTCAAGAACACAGAGATCGCTTGAGCTGTGGATAGCAGTGTGGAAAACATCCCGCCATGCTGATCCTTGCATCCCAGAGCGCCACCCGTAAGGCCTTGCTGTCACAAGCAGGTTTGCGTTTCACCGCGATCCCTGCTGCCGTGGACGAACGCTCCCTGGAAGCCAGCATTCTCGCCCAAAGCGGGGAGGCCGCTGGGGGCAGGGCGGTTGCCACGGCTCTGTCATGCGCCAAAGCCATTAACATTTCCTTGCTCCATCCCGACGCGGTGGTAATCGGGGCCGACCAGACCCTGAGTTTTGCCGGGCAGTTGCTGCACAAGCCGGCCGATCGCGCCGCCGCCAGCGCCCAGTTGCGCCAGCTCAGCGGGCAAACCCACCAACTCCATGCCGCCGTGGCGCTGGCGCAAGGCGGGCAGGTGGTCTGGAGCTTCGTTGACAGCGTCGAGCTGACCATGCGCCCTGCCAGCAACGCCGAGATCGAGGCGGTGCTGGATGCCGAAGGAACGGGGGCGCTGGCTTCGGTTGGCGCCTATCGGCTGGAAGGCCCGTCCATTCAGCTGTTTGAACGGGTGGAGGGCGATTATTTCTCCATTCTGGGGCTGCCGCTGCTGCCCTTGCTGGCGGCGATACGCCGTTTTGCCCCCCATCTTCTGCTTGGAGCCTTGTCGTGACGCGCAAAGCCTTTGTGATCGGCCATCCCATCGCTCATTCCCGCTCGCCGCTGATCCATGGCACCTGGCTGCTCGACCACGAGATTGATGGCAGCTAC
The DNA here is from genome assembly GCA_028290225.1 of Devosia sp. Classification (GTDB taxonomy): domain Bacteria; phylum Pseudomonadota; class Alphaproteobacteria; order Rhizobiales; family Devosiaceae; genus Devosia. The sequence continues at coordinate 7,126 of JAQGKH010000313.1, forward strand.
GAGGCCATCGATGTGCCGCCCGCGGCACTTCCCGACTTTTTCGAGCGCCTGCGCCAAGGCGAGTTCGTGGGGGGCAATGTCACTATCCCGCACAAGGAAGCGGTATTTGCCCTGTGCGACACGGTCGATCCGCTGGCCCGCAGCATCGGCGCCGTCAATACCCTGGTGGTCGAGAACGGGCAGGTGCATGGCACCAACACCGATTATCTCGGCTTCCTGGGCAATCTGGACCAGGGTGCGCCAGGCTGGTCGAACGGGGGCAAGCCCGCCATCGTGCTCGGGGCAGGGGGTGCGGCCCGTGCCATTCTGGTGGCGCTGCACAGCCGCAACATTCCCGTCATCCTCCTCAACCGGACGCGGGAAACCGCCGACCGGCTGGCGAACAGCCTGGGTGGCGCGATCACCGTAGGGGCGCTCGAGGACTTCAACACCCATGCTCCCGGCGCGGGCCTCCTCGTCAACACCAGCTCGGTTGGCATGCACGGGACGCGCTTTGAGGGTTTCGAGCTGCAGCAGTTGCAGCCGGGGACGCTCGTTACCGACCTGGTTTACGTGCCGCTGCAAACCCCCCTGCTGGCCGAAGCAGCGGCGTTTGGCCTGCCCAGCGTGGATGGCCTGGGCATGCTGCTGCATCAGGCGGTGCCCGGCTTTGAAGCCTGGTTCGGAGTACGCCCGCAAGTGACCCCCGCCCTGCGGCGCCGGGTTGAAGCCACGCTGGAGACCTGAACCATGTACCGGCTCGGCCTGACCGGCTCCATCGCCACGGGCAAATCTTCGGTGCTTGCCGCCTTTGGGGATGCCGGCGTGCCGGTTCTGTCGGCTGATGCCGTGGTGGCCGAGCTTTATGCCGGCGCTGCGGCTGGGGAGATCGAGGCTTTGTTCCCCGGCGTGGTGGTGAATGGCGTAGTCGATCGCGCGCGGCTGTCGCTCCGGCTGCAGCGCGACCCCGATGGGTTCGGGCAACTCGAAGCCGTGGTGCATCCCCTGGTGCGCTCCCGCATCAAGGCGTTTCTGGAACAAGCCGCAGCCGAAGGCGAACAACTCGCCGTGGTGGAAGTACCCCTGCTGTTTGAAAGCGGCTATGATTACGGCTTTGATGGCGTGGCCGTCACCACCGTTGACCCGGCCTTGCAGGCCGAGCGGGCCCTGGCCCGGCCGGGCATGACGGTGGAAAAACTGCAAACCATTCTTGCCCGCCAGCTGCCGCAGGCCGAAAAGCAGGAGCGGGCCGACTGGGTGTTTGACACCGGCCATTCGCTGGCGGCGACCCGGGCCGAAGTCACCGCCCTTGTTGCCCGCTTGCGAGCCTTTCAGGAACAGCCATGAACCGCGAAATCGTTCTTGATACCGAAACCACCGGCCTGTCCCCGGCAACGGGCGACCGTTTGGTGGAAATTGGCTGCGTCGAGCTGATCAACCATATCCCCTCGGGCAAGAGCTACCATATCTACCTCAACCCCCAGCGCTCCATGCCCGAGGAAGCCTTTCGGGTGCATGGGCTGTCTGACGAGTTTCTCGCTGACAAGCCGCTGTTTTCGGCTGTTGCGGAAGAGTTTTGCCAATTCGTCGGCGACGCTACGCTGATCATTCACAACGCTCCATTCGACATGGGCTTTCTCAATGCCGAACTAGGCAAGCTCGGTCGCGGGCCGCTGCGCAACACCGTGATCGATACGGTAATGCTGGCGCGCCAGGTCCATCCCGGCGCCCGCGTCAGCCTTGATGCGCTCTGCAAGCATTACGGCATCGACAATTCGCGCCGCACTCTGCATGGCGCGCTGCTCGACAGCGAGATCCTGGCCGAAGTGTATCTCGAACTGATCGGCGGCAAGCAGGTCAGCCTGGCCCTGGTGGCGGAAAACCGCATTTCGGGTGCCGAAGCCCTGGCCAGCTTTGCCGCCGCGCCACGCCGGCCGATACCGCTGCCACCGCGCCTGACGGCAACCGAGCTGGCCGCCCACACGGCCTTTATCGCTTCCCTTGGTCCGGAAGCGTTGTGGAGCGAATACGCGGCCAGCGAGGCTGCAGTTAAACTCAGCGCCTAAAGGCAACAAAAAACCCCGGGGCGTTGCCCGGGGTAGTCTTGGCGGTTTGCTGCGGCCGCTACTTAGTTCGGTTTGTCGGTTTCCGCATTGCCGGGGCTCAACGGCACACCGGTATTCTGCTTGGCGGCGAGCGCCTGCAGGTTCTGGCGATAGATCGCGGCGAAATCCACCGGCTCCATCATCAACGGCGGGAAGCCGCCCTGCTGGGTCACGCTGGCGAGCACCTGGCGGGCAAACGGGAAGATCAAGCGCGGGCACTCGATCATCAACAGCTGGCTCAGCTGGGCCTCGGGCACATTGCGCAACCGGAACACGCCGCCATAAACCAGTTCCACCGCGAACAGCAGATTGGCTTCCCGGTTGGCCTTGGCATTGAGCGTCAACTCCACGGCAAAGATGTCGTCGGCCTGCTTCTTGACCGCCACGCTGATCGAAACGTTGAACGCCGGATTGCCGCCCCCCGCCATGATCGAGCCGGGCGCCCCCGGATTTTCGAACGACAGGTCGCGGATATATTGCCCGACCAGGTTCATGCTGGGGGCGGTGCTGGCCTGGGGCGCGGCCGTGCCCTGGGTCTCGTCAGCCATGTCAGTGGGTCCTCTGCCAGGTTTTTCTTGCGCGCTGGCTAGCACCTTTACACCCCGCGAACAAGCGCGCCCGCATCGTCCTACTTCTCGCGGAACTCGTCGTCATCGAGATCGATGGTGGCAGGCCGGTCAATCCGCCGCTCGCCAAACCCGGCCGAACTGCGGTAGCTCGCCGTGCTCACCACCGTCATGCGCTTGGCCAGGCTCTGGTAGATCCAGCCGCGAACCGGCGGCAGCAGCAGGCACAGCGCCACCGCATCGCTGAAAAATCCGGGCAGCACCAGCAACACTGCGGCTATGCCCAGCATCATCGCATCGGCAATTGCCCGGGCCGGCATCTCGCCCCGCCCGACCTCGCGGCGCAACTGGCCCAGCACGCTGACGCCTTGCTGGCGCAACAGGAGAACGCCCAGCAGCGCAGCGCCGATCACCAGGCCGAGGGTCGATAGCAGGCCGATCGCCTGTCCCACCTTGATGAACAGGGCAATCTCGAGGATGGGCAACAGCAGCAGGGCAAACGGCAGATAGCGGACCACGCGAACACTCCTTGTTAATCCAGAAGCGGGGCGCCGCGACACATTGCAACTTGCCCGCTGGCGAACTGGTTTCGCCGATAGCTTTGCCTATATATAGAAACACTTCGTGCGCATGCGAGCGCACCAGCGTCCTTTGCGGCGCGTCAAGCAAAGGTGCACTGATGGACGAGTTTCTAGACCTGCCCACCCTTATCGTCATTGTTGTGGCCGTGATCGTGCTGTTCCGGCTGCGCTCGGTGCTGGGAACCCGCACCGGCGCCGAACGCCCGCCGCTGGAGCGCCGCAAGCCTGCCGAAGCGGCCGCCGCCGAAGATACCGTGGTGCCGCTGCGCCCCCGCGGCGCCGGCCAGCCCGATCTGGACGACGAGCGCCGCGCCCGCAAGCTCGAAGCCGAGATCGAGCAGCATGCACGCGGCAACCAGCCCCTGGCCGAAGGGCTGCGCGAAGTGGCGGCGGTGGACCCCTCCTTCACCCCCAAGTCCTTCCTCGATGGCGCCAAGCAGGCCTATGAGATGATTGTCACGGCGTTTGCCGCCGGTGATCGGGCCCAGCTCAAGACCCTGCTGGAAAAGGAAGTCTTTGAAGGCTTCAACCGCGCCATCACCGAACGCGAAGCGGCCGGCCAGAAGGTTGATTTCACCTTTGTCGGCCTGCCCAAGGTCGAGATTTCGGAGGCTGAATACGATCGCAAGAACGTGATGGTCACCGTGCGCTTCCACGCCGAGGTGGTTTCCGCCACCCGCGACCGCGACGGCAATCTGGTGGAAGGCAATGCCGACCAGGTGCAAACCGTCGCCGATGAATGGACCTTTGCGCGTAACCCCAAGTCGCGCGATCCCAACTGGAGAGTGGTCACCACCAGCCAGCTCGACTGACCCCGGCTGGCACCCACCCTCATGTCTAAGCGTGATCCCAAGCGGCTGCCGCACGACTTCCATCTGTGGACAACAGTGGCAGCCACCGTGGATCCGCTGCGCCGCAAGGGCTTGATGCGGCTGGGCGCCGGGCCCTTGCCCATGCCGCGGGAGGAGGCGCCGGCTGCGCCGACTGTTCCTCCAGCTCCCGGCAAGCCCAAGCCTCCGCTCAAGTCCTTTTTGCCGCCCTATCAGGCGCCGCTGCCCAGCGCCCCGACGCCGGAGCGCAGCATCGAACCGGCGATCCACAAAAAAGTGCGGCGCGGCCGCATCGACATCGACGGCACCATCGATCTGCATGGCATGACCCAGACCGAAGCCCGGGCGGCGCTGCACCGCTATGTGCAGGCACGCTGGGCGCGTGGCGATCGCACCCTGCTGGTGATCACGGGCAAGGGGGCCCGGGCCGACAACGACTATATTGCGGCCATGAACGAGCGCGGTATCCTGCGCACCATGCTGCCGATCTGGCTTTCCGAGCCGGCGCTGTCGCCGCTGGTTTCGGGCTGGACCCTGGCCGCGCGCGGCCATGGCGGGGAGGGGGCGTGGTATGTGCGCCTGCGCCGGCAATGACCCCGCTGGGGGCCAAGCTGCGCGCACTGCGCGAGGAACGCGGCATCCAGCTCAAGGATATGGCGGCGGCCCTGCAGGTCTCGAGCGCTTACCTGTCGGCGCTCGAACATGGGCGGCGCGGCAAGCCCACGGGCTTTTTGCTGCACCGCATCATCGCGTATTTCAATGTGATCTGGGACGAAGCCGAGGAACTGCAGCGCCTGGCCGAAATCAGCGACCCCAAGGTCACCATCGATACCGGCGGCATGGTCCCTGAAGCCACCGAACTTACCAATCGCCTGGCTGCCGATATCGGCAAGCTCACGCCCGACGACCTGCGCTTCCTGCACACCGAGCTGATGCGCCGCTCAGGTCGGAAGTCTTAGTCGTTCTCAGATCCCGCCACGCCCACGGTGTCATCCCGGCCTGCGCCGGGGTGACATCGGTGTTGGGGATGATCTTCTGCTACAGCACGAACTTGCTCAAATCCGTGTCCGCCGCCAGCACGCCGACTTTTTCGGCCACGAAGGCCGCGTCGATGCGGATGGTCTGGCCCTGCTTGTCAGGTGCCTCGAAGGAAATATCCTCCACCAGCCGCTCCAGCACGGTTTGCAGCCGCCGCGCCCCGATATTCTCCACCGACGAATTCACCCGCACCGCCGCATCCGCGATGGCCTCGATGGCGTCCGGGGTGAACTCCAGCGTCACCCCTTCGGTGCCCATCAGCGCCACATATTGCTTGATGAGGCTGGCATCGGTGTCGCTGAGAATGCCGATGAAGTCCTCACGCGTGAGCGCCTTGAGTTCCACCCGGATCGGCAAGCGACCCTGCAATTCGGGCAGCAGGTCCGAAGGCTTGCTCACATGGAAGGCGCCCGAGGCGATGAAAAGGATATGGTCGGTCTTGACCGGCCCATATTTGGTCGCAACCGTCGTGCCTTCGATCAAGGGCAGCAGATCGCGCTGCACGCCTTCGCGCGACGGGCCGCCCTGCACGCCACCCTCGCGGGCTGCCACCTTGTCGATCTCGTCGATGAAGACGATGCCGTGGTTTTCCACGAGCTCGATGGCTTCGGCCTTGAGCTGCTCCTGGTCGAGGAGCTTGTCGGCCTCCTCGGCGATCAGCGGCTCATAGGCATCCTTGACCTTGAGCTTGCGCTTGACCCCACGACCCCCCATCGCCGATTTGAACATGTCCGAAAGGTTGATCATGCCGATGCCGCCATTGGGCATGCCCGGCATCTCGAAGCCCCCCGTAGAGGGGGACGGAGTCATCTCGATCTCGATTTCCTTGTCATCGAGTTCGTTGGTGCGCAGCTTCTTGCGGAAGGAATCGCGGGTCGAGGGCGTCGCCGATGTCCCCACCAGTGCATCAAGCACCCGCTCTTCGGCATTGTGGTGGGCCTGCGCCTGCACATCGGCGCGGCGCCGGTCGCGCAACACGGCAATCCCCGCTTCCACGAGGTCGCGGATGATCTGCTCGACGTCGCGGCCCACATAGCCCACTTCGGTGAACTTGGTGGCTTCCACCTTGATGAACGGCGCCTGCGCCAGCCGCGCCAGCCGCCGCGAAATCTCGGTCTTGCCGACGCCGGTCGGTCCGATCATCAGGATATTCTTGGGGGTCACCTCGCGCCGCATTTCGGGCGGCAGCTGCTGGCGGCGCCAGCGATTGCGCAGCGCCACGGCAACGGCGCGCTTGGCATCGGCCTGGCCCACGATGTTGCGGTCGAGTTCGGAAACGATCTCGCGCGGGGAAAAATTGGGTTCACTCACTTGCTGTCACTTTCCGGGCCGCTGGGGCAGCCGGCCCTGATGCACTGCCAAACGGCCAGTGCGAGTTAGTCGAGGCTGATGGTTTCAACCGTCACATTGCTGTTGGTGTAAACGCAGACCTGCTCGGCGATCTTCATCGCCCGCCGGGCAATCTCTTCGGCATCCATCTCGGTCGCATCGGCCAGCGCCAGCGCCGCCGACAGCGCATAATTGCCGCCCGAGCCAATGGCGGTCACGCCATAATCCGGGGTCAGCACGTCGCCCGTGCCCGTCAGCACCAGGGTTTCTTTCTTGTCGGCCACGATCATCATGGCTTCGAGCCGCCGCAGATAGCGGTCGGTGCGCCAATCCTTGGCCAGCTCCACCGCGGCCCGCATCAGCTGGTCGGGATATTGCTCGAGCTTGCCTTCCAGCCGCTCGAACAGGGTAAAGGCATCGGCAGTGGCCCCGGCAAACCCGCCGATCACCTTGCCCCCGGCCAGGCGCCGCACTTTCTTGGCGCCGTGCTTCATCACGGTCTGGCCCATGGATACCTGGCCATCGCCAGCCACCACCACCTTGTTGCCCTTGCGCACGGAAACGATCGTTGTCCCGTGCCAGCCGGGAAATGCTGCATCACTCATAAGGGGAAAAACTCCAGGACTTCTGCAGCTTATTTAGGGCCAGCCCCGCCAATTTCAATGAGACAAGGCTCCCTTGGGCCGCCGCAATCCAATCTTTAAGGCTGGGGCGCTACATGCTAGGGAGCCCGCTATCCGGAGACCTCCCGCATGCGCACCGCCACGATCGCCCGCAAGACCAACGAGACCGATATCCGCGTGTCCATAAACCTCGATGGCACCGGCAAGCACGCCATGGCTACGGGCATCGGCTTTTTCGACCATATGCTCGACCAGTTGGCGCGCCATTCGCTGATCGACATGGATATTGCCTGCAACGGGGATCTGCATATCGACTTCCACCACACGGTGGAGGATGTCGGCATCGCGCTGGGCCAGGCTGTTCGCGAAGCTGTCGGCGACAAGCGCGGCATCCGGCGCTATGCCAGCTGCGATCTGCCCATGGATGGCACGCTGACCCGCGCGGCGCTGGATGTGTCTGGCCGCCCCTTCCTCGTGTTCCGCGCCCAGTGGAGCCGCGACAAGATCGGCGAGATCGACACCGAATTGTTCCAGGAGTTCTTCCAGGCTTTTGCGATCAACGCCGGCATCACGCTGCACCTGGAGAATTTCTACAGCGACAACAGCCACCATCTGGCCGAATCGATGTTCAAGGCCGTGGCGCGTGCCCTGCGCGATGCGCTGGAGATCGACCCCCGTGCCGCCGACCGCGTTCCCTCCACCAAGGGCACGCTCTAGGCTTTCACTGCGCCCCCTTTTGTCCTAAGGGAGCAGGGCAGGGCGCAACGACCTGCGCGCGGCAACTCTCCTGCCCTGGCGGCCGATGCGCAGCCGCCGGGCCTGTGGTGCATTGGAGCAGCTGGTGACCTTTTACGCCATTTTTGAACCAGGATCGGGCAAGCCAGACCTGCCGGCCGCCATTCCGGATCGTTTCTCCGGGCTGGCCTTCTGGCTGCCACCGCTGTTTGCGCTGGGCCATGGCCTCTGGCTGGCCTTTGTGGGTTTCGTGCTGATCGTGGCGAGCCTGGTTCTCCTCACTCCCTGGCTGGGCGCCGCTGCCGCGCTGGCGCTTTATCTGCTTTTGGCCCTATCCTTCGGCTTTGCCGCACCGGCCCTGCGCCGCCGCAAGCTGCGCCGCCTGGGTTGGGCTTATCGGCGCGAGCTCTGGGCCAGCCACCCCGAGCTGGCCCGCCTGGAGGTGCTGCGATGAGCCGCGTCGCTATTATCGACTATAGCGCGGGCAATCTGCATTCCGCCGCCAAGGCCTTCGAGCGCGTCGCCCGAAATCTCGACCATCCTCCTGAAATCCTCGTCACCGCCGATCCCGAAATGGTGCGCGGCGCCGACCACATCATGCTCCCGGGCGTGGGCGCCTTTGCCGACTGCAAGCGCGGACTCGGTGCCGTTCCGGGCATGATCGAAACGCTGGAAGAGCGGGTGATTGGCGCCGGGGTGCCGTTCCTCGGCATCTGCGTTGGCATGCAGCTGATGGCCGGTGAAGGACGCGAAAAGGCGGTTACACCCGGCCTTGGCTGGATCCCCGGTGCCGTGGAGCGCATCACCCCATCCGATCCCACCCTCAAGATTCCCCATATGGGCTGGAACACGCTGCGCTTCGAGCGCCCCCATGCCCTGCTGTCCGGCATTGCCGATGGCCCTGATGGGCTGCACGCCTATTTCGTCCATTCCTACCACCTGCATGCCAGCAATCCTGAGCACCTGATCGCCAGTGCCGATTATGGCGGACCGGTTACCGCCTGTGTGGGACGCGACAACCTGTTTGGTGCGCAGTTCCATCCCGAAAAATCGCAAACCCTGGGCCTGCGCCTGATCGAAAACTTCCTGCGGTGGACCCCATGATCCTGTTTCCCGCCATCGACCTCAAGGATGGCCAATGCGTGCGCCTCAAGCTCGGCGACATGGCGCAAGCCACCGTGTTCAACGATTCACCGGCCGATCAGGCGCGGGCCTTCCAAGCGCAAGGCTTTGAGTATCTGCATGTTGTCGATCTCAATGGTGCCTTTGCCGGGCAAAGCGTTAACGGCGCTGCCGTCGAGGCCATTCTCGACGCCGTCGATTTCCCCGTGCAGCTGGGGGGCGGCATCCGCACCCTCGCCCATGTGGAATCCTGGCTCGGCAAGGGCCTGGCCCGCGTGATCCTCGGCACGGTGGCGGTGCGCGATCCTGAACTGGTCAAGGCGGCGGCCCGCCGGTTCCCCGGCCAGGTTGCCGTCGGCATCGATGCCCGCGCCGGCATGGTGGCCGTGGAAGGTTGGGCGGAAACCTCCGAACTCTCCGTGATCGAACTCGCCAAGCGCTTTGAAGGCGCGGGCGTCGCCGCCATCATCTATACCGACATCGACCGGGACGGCGTGCTGGCCGGGATCAACTGGGACGCGACGCTTGAGTTGGCGCGTTCCACCACCATCCCGGTGATCGCCTCGGGCGGGCTGGCCTCCATGGCCGATATCGAGCGGTTGACCCAGCCAGATGCCCGGGTGCTCGAAGGCGCCATTTCGGGTCGCGCCCTTTATGACGGCCGCATTGATTCACGTGAAGCGCTGGCGCTGCTGCGGCAGGTTGCCTGAAGGTGGCCGGCCGCTTTCCCTGGCGGTCCTATTTGCTGGTGCTGGCTGGCATCGGGGTGTTCGCCCTCCTGCTCGCCTGGTCCACCCCGCCCGTGCTGAGCCTGCCGCTGGGCGGCGGGGCCATGCTGGTCTGGGTCGTCATGCTTCTCATTCACTGGCTGGCCTGGCGCCGGCAGCTGCCTTCCAAGGATAACGCCCGATGAGCCTCAAGACCCGTTTGATCCCCTGCCTCGATGTCATGGGCGGCCGCGTGGTCAAGGGAGTGCAGTTCGTTGACCTGCAGGATGCCGGCGATCCGGTGCAGGCCGCCATGGCCTATGACGCCGCCGGCGCCGACGAGCTGACCTTCCTTGATATTGCCGCCAGCCATGAAGGGCGCGACACCATCCTTGATGTGGTCAGGCGCACTGCCGACCATTGCTTCATGCCCGTGACTGTCGGCGGCGGCGTGCGCACAGTGGACGATATCCGCCGCCTCCTCCTCGCTGGCGCCGACAAGGTCGCCATCAACTCGGCCGCCGTGACCGATCCCGATTTCATCGCCCGCGCCGCCGACAAGTTCGGTAACCAGTGCATCGTCGTGTCCGTCGATGCCAAGGGGCGGACTGGGGCCGAAGGCTGGGAAATCTGGACCCATGGCGGGCGCAAGCCCACCGGCATCGACGCGGTGGAATTTGCCACCCGCATGGTCGAGCGCGGCGCCGGCGAACTGCTGGTCACCTCCATGGACCGGGACGGCACCAAGACCGGCTTTGACCTCGCCCTGACCCGCACCATCGCCGATACGGTGGAAGTGCCGGTGATCGCCTCGGGTGGCGTCGGCACCCTCGATCATCTGGTGGAAGGCGTGACCCAGGGCCATGCCAGCGCGGTTCTTGCCGCCTCCATCTTCCACTTCGGCACCTTCACCATTCCCCAGGCCAAGCAATATCTGCGCGACCATGGCGTTGATGTGCGCATGGATCCTTCCGATATCCGGCCCGAGCAAAGGACCGCCTCATGACCCTTGAGCAACTCGAAGCCCGGATTGCCGAGCGCGCCGAAGCCTCGCCCGAGCACAGCTACACCGCCAGGCTGCTCGCCCGCGGCATCGAGAAATCAGCGCAGAAACTGGGCGAGGAAGCCACTGAAGCGGTGATCGCGGCGGTCACCGGCAACAAGGCCGAGCTCACCAAGGAAGCCGCTGATGTGCTTTATCACCTCCTTGTGGTGCTCCGCGCCACCGGCGTGCCGCTGGCCGAGGTGATGGCCGAACTCGACCGCCGCACGGCGCAAACCGGGCTTGAGGAAAAAGCCGGGCGCGGGACGGGGCAGTAATGGCCACCCCCCGCGCGCCGGCTCCTTACCATCACTTCACCAAGGCCCAATGGTCCAAGCTGCGCGCCGACGAGCCGATGACCCTGACGCGCGAGGATATCGCGCACCTGCGCACGCTGTCGGACCCGATTTCGCTGGAAGAAGCCGAGGAGGTCTATCTGCCGCTGACGCGGCTGCTGTCGTTCTATGTGGAAGCCGTGCAGGGCCTGCACCAGGTTTCCACGCGCTTTCTCGGCACGCCCGACCAGCGCGTCCCCTTCATCATCGGTGTCGCCGGCTCGGTCGCGGTGGGCAAGTCCACCACGGCCCGCATCCTTCAGGCTCTGCTGCGCCGCTGGCCCGCCAGCCCCAAGGTTGATCTGGTCACCACCGACGGCTTTCTTTACCCCAATGCCGTGCTCGCCGAACGGGACCTCATGGCGCGCAAGGGCTTCCCCGAAAGCTATGACCGCGCCCGTTTTGTCGCCTTTCTAGCCGCAGTCAAATCGGGCAAGCGCAAGATCGCGGTGCCGGTTTATTCCCACCTCGTCTACGACGTGGTGCCCGGGGAAGAAGTGGTGATCGACCGCCCCGATATCCTGATCGTCGAGGGCCTCAACATCCTGCAAACCGGGGAGCTGCCCAAAACCGGCGACCCGATCCTGTTTGCCTCCGATTTCCTCGATTTCTCCATCTATATCGATGCGGACGAAGACGATCTGCGCGATTGGTTCATGGAGCGCTTTTTCCGCCTGCGCGAAACGGCCTTCCGTGACCCCAATTCGTTTTTCCGCCGCTTCGCCGATATGACCGAGGAGGAGGCCGGCAGCTTTGGGCGCGGCGTGTGGGAATCGATCAACCTTCCCAACCTGCTCAACAACGTTCTGCCAACCCGCGCTCGTGCCGATCTGATCCTCAAAAAGGGCAAGAGCCACTTGATCGAGGACGTGCAGCTGCGCCGTGTCTGAGCCCTAATAGGTTCCCGGCCGGGGCTGCGACAACACGATCTGGTTGCCGTCCGGATCGCGCAGCTTGGCCGTCTTGAAGAAGTCGCCCATGGACTTGGCCACCGGCTGAATGCCAAGACCCTTGAGCCGCTGCAGCTCTCCTGCCAGGTCATCCACGATCAGCGTCAGCGCCGAGGCTCCCGCCCGGTCCGCATCGGTCATCACCTGGATCCAGCCGTCGGTGGGCAGCTTCCATTCCGCCACGTCCCCCAGCGGGCGTGAATCGGCAGGCCGCCCGAACAGCAGCTCATACCAAACGAGCGACTCTCCGAGATCGTCTACGGCAATCCCGGCCAGCGCATTGGTGATGGTCATGCAAAAACTACCCCGCCCCAAACCTTCGTAATACCCAGCAGCGCCATCCTGTTCCCCCACGCAGTTGGCGAGCGATGGCGGCACTGCTATAGGCAAGGCAAAACTGGGGGCAGATGATGGCGGAACTGAGAGTAGTGGTAGCCGGCGCCGGCGGGCGCATGGGTGCGGCCAATATCCGGGCGCTTCTGGCCCATCCTGGCGTGGTGCTGCATGCCGCGCTGGATCGCCCCGGCTCTGCCGTGCTTGGCCGCGATGCCGGTACGCTGGCGGGACTGGAAGCCATCGGCGTGCCGGTGGTGGAGGATATCGCCAGTGTTCTTGCGGGTGCCGATGCCATCATCGATTTCACCGCCCCCGCCGCCAGCGTCGCTCTGGCCCAGCGTGCCGCCACCGCCGGCTTGATCCATGTCATTGGCACCACCGGGTGCAGCCCCGATGATGACGCCGCAATTGCCAGGGCTGGCGAGGCGGGCGCCCGCATCGTCAAGTCGGGCAATTTCTCGCTCGGCATGGCTGTGCTTGCCAATCTGGTGCAACAGGCCGCCGCCGCCTTGGCCGAATACGACATCGAGATTCTTGAAATGCACCACGCCCGCAAAGTCGATGCCCCATCCGGCACCGCCTTGCTGCTCGGCGAGGCGGCGGCGCGGGGCCGGGAAGTGTCACTTGGCGACAAGTCGGTGCGGGTACGCGATGGCCATACCGGCGCCCGCGAGCCGGGCACCATCGGTTTTGCCACCCTGCGCGGCGGCACCGTGGTGGGCGACCATTCGGTGATCCTGGCGGGCCCCTCGGAACGCCTCGAACTGGGCCACCGTGCTGAAGACCGCACCATCTTTGCCAATGGTGCAGTGCGGGCCGCCCTTTGGGCCCGCAACCAGCCGCCTGGGCTTTACACCATTGCCGATGTGCTCGGCCTCAGCCAATAAACCAAGGACCTCATCATGACCGGTACCCTGATCCTCGTGCGCCACGGCCAAAGCGAGTGGAACCTGCTCAACCTGTTTACCGGTTGGCGCAATCCCGACCTGACTGAACTTGGCCAGGCCGAGGCCCGCGCCACCGGCGTTGCTCTCAAGACGGCGGGCATCGTTCCGGACCTGTATTACACTTCGGGCCTGCGCCGGGCTCAGCACACGCTGGACCTGATGCTGGAGGAAATGGGCATCGTCAACTGCACCATCACCCGTAACGTGGCCCTTAACGAGCGCGATTACGGGGATTTGTCCGGGCTCAACAAGGATGATGCGCGGGCCAAATGGGGCGAAGAACAGGTGCTGGTCTGGCGCCGGTCCTTTGATGTGCCGCCTCCGGGTGGCGAAAGCCTCAAGGATACCGCCGCGCGCACCCTGCCTTACTACGAGGC
>JAQGKH010000332.1 GCA_028290225.1 Devosia sp.
CGCCGGTGAGACGGCTGCGCAGCCAGCCTTCCTCCAGATCCGGCATCACCGTGCGCAACTCGCGCACCGCTACTTCCACATCGATGATGCGACGCGGCTCGGCGTAAAGCGAGGGCACCCGGATATCGACGGCCATTTCGAGGCCATTGCGGTCGAGGATAGGTGGACGGGTCGCAGTGATCAGGTCACGCGCCTGCCCTTCGATGGTGGAATCGGGCACCACCATGCCCAGTTGCACCAACCGGCCCCCCACAAGGCCAAAGCCCAGCAGAATGGCGAAGATCATCCAGCGGATGCGGGCCTGGGTGAGGTTGCCCCGGACCTTGCGCGCACCATCAAGAGAAATGGGCGCCGCGAAATCCTCGTGCGCTATCGCCATTATTCAATCCCCTCAAGTTCGAGGATGGCATCGATCGGGTCGATGCCCGCGTCCAGCGATTCAAATAGCGCATTCAAGGCGGCGCTGTTGGGCTTGACCGGGCGCATCGGCAGGCTGGCAAACGAGCCGAACTGCTCCTGCTGCACCGGTCCGATGGCCAATGCCGCCTGGTGCCTTCGCACGATGGGCTCGATATGGCCGGGTTGGTTGAGCACGGCCCAGTCAGCCTTGAGCAGGGACAGGTCGCCCTCCTGCTGGTCGATGCGCGCGATCAAGGCGGTGCGTTCGCTGGCGGTGTGTTCGATGGAGAATTTCAGCGCGTAAACACCCGAAAGCATCAACACGCTGGAGAACAACAGGAGGATGTTGACATTGCGGATCATGCGGCTCCCCGAATGGTTGGCACACCCAGCCCGTCCAGGCGCGTCGGCCGGGCGGAAGCTGCGCCTCGAACCCCGCAGCGCAGGATGGCGGAGCGCGAGCGAGGATTGCGCGCCAATTCGCCTGAGCCGGGTTTGACCGCCTTGGCGATCTCCACCCAGCGCCGCTCCTCGCCGGCGGCTTGCGGCAGGTGCCGCGACTGCACCGGCCCGCCCTTTTCTGGATCAAAGAAGCGCTTGACGATGCGGTCTTCGAGCGAGTGGAAGGTGATCACCGCCAGCCGGCCGCCTTCGCCCAGCAGGCGCTCGGCCGCAAACAGCCCTTCCACCAATTGATCGAACTCGCCGTTCACCGCAATGCGCAGCGCCTGGAACGAACGGGTGGCCGGATGGGCATCGCCGGGCTTGCGGCCAATCGCCTTTTCGATCACCCGCGCCAGTTGCAGGGTTGAGTGGATCGGCGCTTCGGCGCGCGCGGCAACGATGAATTGCGCGATACGCCGCGATTTGCGCTCCTCGCCAAAGGCGTAAAGCAGATTGGCCAGCGCTTCAGCCTCGAGGCTGTTGACGAGATCGGCCGCGCTTTCACCCGTTCCGCTCATACGCATATCCAGCGGTCCATCGCGCATGAAGGAGAAGCCGCGCTCGGCTTCATCGAGCTGCATGGAGCTCACCCCGATATCGAGCACGACTCCATCCGCCGCACCCTGCCCGCCAGCCAGCTGATCCAGTTCGGAAAACGTGCCCGGCACAAAGGTGAACCGCTCAGGAAAGTCGGCCGCCAGCGCATCTGCAAAGGGGCGCACGCTGGGATCGCGATCGATGCCGGTCACAACGGCGCCCGCCTGCAGCAGCGCGCGGGTATAGCCCCCCGCCCCGAAAGTGCCATCTATGATTCGCTTGCCCGCGACAGGGGCGAACGCCGCCAACACCTCATCGAGGAGCACGGGAATATGCGGCCCATCTTCTTGGCTGCCTTGGGGCACTGAACTTCTGCCCATGCGACCATAACTCCACGCCCGCCGGGATGCGGGCCATTCAAACCGAACTCACTCTTGAACGTGGAGGTTTAAGATTCTGTTTCCCATGTGCTGCGCCCGGCGAGTTGCCGGTTAAATCATGCGGTTCGCTGCGCGCTCGCCACGAGCTCTCTCGGGGAATTGCAGGTTGCTCCCTCACGCGGATTAGGCCATGAACACCCGTCAATGCGGGTTAATTCGATGCCGATTTCAAGTAATGCCTTTGTTCGCGCAACCACGGTGCTGCTGCTGGTCGGCTTTCTCGCATTGCTCGGCATTGTCGGCACAACAATCTGGCTGGTCGAGCGCACCCAGGTTTACTTCAATGAAGTGGTCGAAGCCCGTGAAGCGCGCAGCGCGGCGACGGATTTGCGCAGCTCGCTTCTTGACGCCGAGACGGGACAACGTGGTTATCTTCTGACCGGTAATGAAGTTTATCTTGAGCCTTATGCTGCAGCCCTTGAGCGGCTGCCCGAGTTCCAGGAGCGCCTGTTTTCGGTGCTTGTGCCCTATCCGCAGGCGCAGGAGCCGCTGGCAGAACTCAACCGGACCATCGATTTCAAGCTGAATGAACTTGCGCGCACGATTGAACTCACTCGCACCGGTCAGCGCGAGCAGGCGCTGGCTATCGTAAACGGCAACTCTGGCAACGAGAACATGCAGAAAGCCAGCGAGTTCCTGCGGGCGGTGATCCGGGCCGCCGACGAACGGCTGGGCAACGGCGTGGTTGAACAGCGCAACGC
>JAQGKH010000359.1 GCA_028290225.1 Devosia sp.
ACGCCCGCTCCGGCCCAAACCATGGCCCTGCCGGCGCCCAAGGGCGCGATCAGCGCCGATATGGCGTTTGTTGCCCCGCCCGGCGCCGCCAAGCCGACGCTGCGCAATGTGAACTTCGCGGTGGAGCCGGGCGAGGTGCTGGCGATCATCGGACCCAGCGGGTCGGGCAAGACGACGCTGCTGCGCGCGCTGGTGGGGGTGTGGCCCACGCTCAGCGGCACGATCCGCATCGATGGCTCGGCCTTGCAGCATTGGAATTCCGAACAGCTGGGCAAGCATCTGGGCTATCTGCCCCAGGATGTTGAACTGTTTGCCGGCACCGTGGCCGAAAACATCGCCCGCTTTGCCGAGGGCGATCCGGCCAAGGTGGTGCGGGCGGCGCAACTGGCTGGGGTGCACCAGCTGATCCAGTCGCTGCCGCAGGGCTATGATACCCGGATCGGGGCGGGGGGCGGCACCCTGTCGGGCGGGCAGCGCCAGCGCGTCGGCCTGGCGCGGGCGCTTTATGACATGCCCGCGGTGATCGTGCTGGATGAGCCCAATTCCAACCTCGATTCCAGCGGGGAAGACGCCCTTGCGGCCGCCATTGGCGCGATCAAGCAGGCGGGCTCGACGGTGATCGTTTCCACTCACAAGCGCAATCTGCTGGCCCATGCCGACAAGGTGCTGGTGCTGCAGGATGGCGGGGTGCAGGCCTTCGGGCCGCGCGACCAGGTGTTGCAGCAATTTGCCGGCCCGCGGGCCGTACCGAGCCACAAGGCCCAGCCGCCGATCTGGCCGGTTCCAGCCGAGCCGGACGCCGCTGCCCGGCCGGTGCAATCGGCCAGCGCCTAGGATATCGAGGGAGTTTCTGGCATGAGCAATGCACCAATCCAAGCCCCCGCCATTCCCCAGCTTCGCGGCGGCCCCAGGCTGTTCGTGCGGGCCGGCTATGCCATTATCCTGGTGGGCATGGTGTGTACCGGCACTTTTGCGGCTTACGCCAATATCGCCTCGGCGGTGTTTGCCAGCGGCGTTGTGGCGGTGGAATCGAGCCGCAAGGTGGTGCAGCACCTGGAAGGGGGGCTGGTGCACGAGATCCTGGTCAAGGACGCCGATGCGGTTCAGGCCGGCCAGGTGCTGATCCGGCTCGATGGGGTCAAGGCCCGCTCGAGTGCCGATCTGTATCGGGCGCAGCTCTGGGCAATGCTGGGGGCGCAGGGGCGGCTCGAAGCCGAGCAGGTGGAAGCGGACGCGGTGCACTTTCCCCCGTTTCTGGCCGCCGCGGCCAGCGACCCACAGGCCGCCCGCATCATGGCGGATGAAGAAAAGGTGTTCCAGCAGGGCCGCCAATCGCTCAGCAACCAGATCGCCATCCTCAGGAATCGCGTGGTGCAACTGGAGCAGCAGGTGATCGGCTGGCAGCAGCAGATCGATGCGCTGGACGAGCAGATCGCTTCAATGACGACGCAGACCCAGGGGCTGTCGGGCCTCAACGAGAACGGGCTTTACGCCACCAATGACCTGCGCGGGGTGGAGCGGCAGCTGGCGGCGCTGCGCGGCAGCCTGGGCGAGGCCACCGCCAACCTTGCCACCGCCAAGGGCAATATCGAGGAATCGCGCCTGCAGGCCGATCAGCTGCGCCAGGATTACCGGCGCGGGGCTGCCGATGCGCTGGCCAATCTGCGCCCGCAGGTGACCGATCTGCGCGAGCGGCTGACCGTGGCCGATGATGCACTGGCCCGGCTCGACATCAAGGCGCCGCAGGACGGCATCGTGCAGAACCTGGCGGTTCACACCATTGGCGGCGTGATCGGGGCGGGCGCGGCGCTGATGGAGATCGTGCCCACGGGCGACGATCTGATCGTCAACGCGCAGGTTCCCACCACGGCCGTGGATTCGATCCATGCCGAGATGATGGCGGAGGTGAAATTCCCCGCCTTTCAGTCGCGCACCATCCCGATCCTGCTGGGAACGGTGGCTTCGGTTTCAGCCGATGCCATCACCGACCCGAACACCGGCGCCATGTTCTACCTGGCCAAGGTGCATGTGGACCCCCAGTCGATCCCGGCGGAATTTCGCGGCAAGCTGCAGCCGGGGATGCCCGCCGAAGTGGTGATGAGCACGGGGGAGCGCACGGTGATGGATTACTTCACCCGGCCGCTGAGCGATGCGATGTTCCGCGGCATGCGCGAGGAGTGATCCGCTGGCGAGGAGGGCGGCGGGCCGGAGGTGGGCTGCGAGTTACCTTTGCAGAAACGGCCTCGGTACGCAGATGTGGGAAAGTTCCAGCCCCGCTGACCTGGGCTGGAGGTTCGAGGCTGAGGTCAGCTGAGCAATTGATTGCGCTCGAACACGGTGTTGCCGGGAGTCCCCTGATGCTCCTACCTGCCCAGTAATTTGCGGGCAACGTTCCCGACACGTGACCGGGCAGACGCCTTGCCATGCCGCACAGACTTAAGAGTGCCATGTACCAACCGGTAGGCGGTGGAACTGCTGCGTTGTTGATGCACCTGGGCAGAAATGCTTCTGACCGGGGTTTCCTCCAGTTCAAAGGCGACTGCATCCGTTTCAGGGTCTGCCTGCAACAGGAACGCTTGCTTGCCACCTGG
>JAQGKH010000037.1 GCA_028290225.1 Devosia sp.
GATCGTCATGTGGCTCCTTGATAGGGCGCGGACCAGGTGAAACGGGGAGCAAGGGCTCCCTGTTTCGATGAGCCTAGCCCAGGAAGCCGCCCCGGGTCAGGAAGTCGGTTGCCACCGCCGAGGCCGCTTCACCCCCGACCTGCACCCGACCATTAAGCTCCTGCAGCGTTTCAAGCGTCAGCGCCTCGAACACCGGTGCCAGCAGTTCCTCGATCTGCGGATATTCGGTCAGCACTTCCTCGCGAATGATCGGGGCCGGCTGGTAGACGGGCTGCACGCCCCTGTCGTCCTCGAGCACCACCAGCCCCGACGGGGCAATCCCGCCGTCGGTGCCATAAACCATGGCGGCATTGACGCCATTGGTTTGCTGGGCGGCAGCCGCGATGGTTGCCGCCGTGTCTCCGCCCGACAGGGTGATCAACTGGTCCGGCGACAGCGTGAAGCCATAAACGTCCTGGAACTTGGGCAGCGCCGCGGGGGAGTTGACGAACTCTGCCGAGGCCGCGAGCTTGACCTCCCCGCCGCCAGCGACCCAGGCGCCGAACTCGGAAAAGGTGGATAGATCGTTGGCCTCTGCAAGGTCACTGCGCAGCGCGACGGCCCAGGTATTGTTGGCCGGGGATGGCGTCAGCCAAACAATCTTGTTGGCGTCGTAATCGAGCCTTTTGACTTCCTGGTAGGCCTTGGCCGCGTCATTCCAGAGTGTTGCATCCCCTCCTTCAAAGAAGAAAGCGCCGTTGCCGGTATATTCCGGATAGATGTCGATCTCGCCCGCCGTGATCGCCTCGCGCACGATGGGGGTACCACCGAGCTGGATCCGATCTTCCACGGGAATGTCATTGTCCTGAAGCACCTGCAGAATGATGTTGCCCAGCACGCCGCCCTCCGTATCGATCTTGGAGGAAACCACCACCTGGGCCTGGGCAGCACTGACGGTGACGGCAAGCGCAGCAACGGCGCTCAGGAGTTGGACGGTTAGGCGCATGGCGGTTCTCCATAGGTCGGGCGCTTGAGCCCAGATGGGCCAGCCTAGCGCGCCCGTGCAATTGGGCTAGGCTGAAATGTCCTGTCGTCGAGGATCGGCGTAAAAAACCTGTCCATTCCACCGCATTGGAATGGTAAGGGGATCGCGCAAGGAAGAAGCCCCTGTTCGGAGTCCTTCCAACAAGTGACAATAAACATCCCCTCGATAGCGTTCCCGCTTTCGACCAAAGTAGCGCGCCCGAACGCCTCATTGCCAAGCAGCACCCCGGAGTGCTCATGGGCATACCGGCAGTTCGGCCGGGCCGGAGGCCATCATGGTCCAGACCACGCTTGCTGATCATCCTTATCGCGCCGCCATCATGGCTGAAGTCCACGCGCGCCCGGTGGAGATCGTGCCGGATCGTTGCCGGCTGCGCCGACTGGTCGTGGTGATGCCGGCCGAACCTGGCGCCATGCTGGCCGTGTTCGAGCGATTCGCTGAGTTCTGCCGCCAAAACGGGCTTTCCCTGCCGGTTCCCGAAACCCGTCAGCACAGTTTTGTTGCAGCTGGCCGCCAGGTCACCTGGGAGTTTCATACCGAATTTGTCACCGTTACCTGGCGCAGCGAGCTTGGCGACAACGAGAACAGCCCGCCCGGGCTGGGGCTCGAGGTGCTGGCTGGAGGCGCGTTGATCGGCGCGATACGCCTCGATGTGATCCCGGACTCCAGCATACCGGAGCGGCTGGTGCCGGGGTTCAGCCTGCCCAGCCTGTGCCTGGCGAATGTGGAAGCTGGCAAGGCCCAGGTGGCGACCGACTTCGTGCCGGATGCGGATCGCTTCACGCGGTTTGAGCTGGCGGCCGGAAGCCTTACGCCGCTACGGCGTTCGATCATCGTGCGGCGGCTGCTCGAGATCGAAACCTATCGCACCATGGCGCTGCTGGGTTTGCCACTGGCGCGCAGCAGTGCGCCTGAACTGCGACGCATCGAGACCGAACTCACCACGCTGATGGAAGGGTTGTCGGCAGCAACGACACCGGCCGCGGTACAGGAAGCCCTGGCTGCGCTGCAGGCGCTTTCTGTGCGCTCGGGGCAGATGTCGGAGCGCCTGGGCTACCGCTTTGCCGCCGGGCATGCTTATGGCGACATCCTGAGGGTGCGGGTGCAGGGGATCCGTGAAACCGGCACCGACCGGGGCTCGACGCTGGGCAGTTATATCGGCAATCGGGTCGATCCTGGGCTGGCAACCTGCGCGGCGATGGAAAAGCGGCTGGCGGTGCTGTCGGCCAAACTGGAGCGTGCCATTGGCCTGCTGGATGTGCGCATCGGAGTGGACATGCAGGTGCAGAATGCTGCGGTGCTCGATAATATCGCCCAGACCGCGCGCAGCCAATTCCTCCTGCAGCGCACGGTGGAGGGGCTCTCCACCATAGCCATCAGCTACTACCTGCTGGGTATCCTCAGCTATCTGCTGGCCGGTCCGCTCGAGGAATTGCACCTGCACAAGACCATGGCGCTGTCGATTGCGGCGCCGTTTGTGGTGCTGGCAGTCTGGTTGATGGCGCGAGCGGTGCGCAAGGCCCACACGCCTTCGTCCCTGCAGTAAGGCGCAGCAACTCACTCCATCCAGAACATGGGCTTGAGGTCGAGTGCAACGGGTTCGTTGCGCTCATTGGTCGCCATCACATCGGCCATATGGGCCCACCAGCGCTGCATCACCGGGTGACTCGGCAAGTCGGCCATGGTGTGGTCGGTGCGGCGCCACAGCACCCCAAACAGGATGTTGGTGTCTTCATCAAGGAAAATGGAATAGTCGCGGATTCCGGCCTCCTTGAGCAGGGTGACGAGTTCGGGGAAGATCTCGTCATGGCGCTTCTTGTATTCGGCTGCCATGCCTGGATTGAGCTGCATCTTGAAGGCGTGTTTTTCCCACTCGCTCATCGGGCGCCAGTTCTCCACATGCGAAACAAGATGGGCAGGGCGATCACGACGATCAGCAAGGCGCCGATGAAGATCGACATCACGATGCCGGGCACGTTGAGCAGCCCCAGCCCAAAAGTCACCAGCCCCATGATCAGGGCCGCGAGCACGACGCCGATGATCGAGCCGCTGCCGCCCAGGATATTGACGCCGCCGAGCACCACCATGGTGATGGCTTCCAGTTCGAACCCTTCCGCGATGGAGGGGCGGGTGGAACCCAGCCGCGCCGTCAGCAAGACCGCCGCGATGCCGCTCATCAGCCCGGTAAGGCAAAATAAGATGAACTTGATGCGTTCCACCCGCACTCCTGAAAAGCGCGCCGCCACGTCATTATTGCCGATGGCGTAAATGCGGCGCCCAAAGGTGGTGCGATGGAGCACGAACCAGAAGATCATCGCTGCAACCGCGAACAGCACCAGTTCAAACGAAATCACCCACCACACATAGCCCTGCCCAAAAAAGCTGAAGCTGGCGGGATAACCCTTGAAGCTGCCATCGCCCAGGATGATGAAGGCGA
>JAQGKH010000365.1 GCA_028290225.1 Devosia sp.
GCGTTGCCCGCGACCATGCCAGCACGCTCTAAGCTTTACTGCGCCAGCTGTGATTTCGATATAAATCGAACACCCGCTTCTCTCTGAGATGCGGGTGTTTTACTTTGTGTTAAACTTTGCCGATTGCGGCGGCATGTCGCAGCACTGCTTAGCAAAGCAGCAGACATGGTGTCGCTGTTGATGGCGACGGACCAAGTCCGAGTGGTGCGCGCAAGCATGTGACTGGCGGCCCGCGGCCGAGCCGCACGCCGGAGTTGCACTCGCCCACCGGCCTTGTTACAGGCGCGCATGTCCTCATCAGAACCTATCCATATCATCGGCGGCGGGCTCGCCGGTTCCGAAGCTGCCTGGCAGGCCGCGCAGGCGGGCGCCAGCGTCGTGGTGCACGAGATGCGCCCAGTGCGCGCCACCGACGCCCACCAGACCGAGAGTTTTGCCGAACTCGTTTGCTCCAACAGTTTCCGCTCGGACGACCATGAGCAAAATGCGGTGGGGCTCTTGCATGAAGAGATGCGGCGCTGCGGCTCGCTGATCATGCGCGCGGCCGACCAGCACAAGCTGCCGGCGGGCGGCGCGCTGGCGGTGGACCGGCACGGCTTTTCGGCTGAAGTCACCAAGGCCATCGAAACGCACCCCAACATCACCATTGTGCGCGAGGAAGTGGCGGGGTTGCCGCCGGCCGAGTGGCGCAATGTTGTTGTGGCGACCGGTCCCCTCACCTCCCCGGCACTGGCCAAGGCGGTGCTCGGCCTGACGGGGGAAGATGCGCTGGCCTTCTTCGACGCCATCGCGCCGATCGTGCATTACGACAGCATCAACCAGGATATCGTGTGGGCGCAATCGCGCTACGACAAGGCAGGACCGGGGGGCACGGGCGCGGATTACCTCAACTGCCCCATGGACCAGGAGCAGTATAACCGGTTCGTCGACGCGCTGATCGAGGCGCCGCTGCACGAGTTCAAGGACTGGGAAAAGGTGCCGTATTTCGACGGCTGCCTGCCGATCGAGGTGATGGCGGAACGTGGCCGCGAAACGCTGCGGCACGGGCCGATGAAGCCGGTGGGACTGACCAATCCACGCAATCCAACGGTCAAGCCCTATGCCATCGTGCAGCTGCGCCAGGACAATGCGCTGGGGACGCTGTGGAACATGGTCGGGTTCCAGACCAAGATGCGGTACGGCATCCAGGCCGATATCTTCCGGATGATCCCGGGGCTGGAGAACGCGCAGTTCGCGCGGCTCGGCGGTTTGCACCGCAACACCTTCCTCAATTCGCCCAAGGTGCTGGGGCCGGACCTCAAGCTCAAGGCCGATCCGCGGCTGCGCTTTGCCGGCCAGGTCACGGGCGTGGAGGGCTATGTGGAAAGCGCCGCGATCGGGCTGCTGGCCGGGCGCATGGCCGCCGCCGACGCGCGGGGCGAGCTTTTGCCGCCGCCTCCGATCACCACGGCGCTAGGCGCGCTGCTCGGCCATATCACCGGCGGGCATGTGGAAGCCGAGGGCTATAGCGGGGCGCGCTCGTTCCAGCCGATGAATGTCAATTTCGGGCTGTTCCCGGAAGTGACGGTGACCAAGCCCGAAGGGGCTGGTCGCTGGCGCGGCAATGACAAGGTGATCGCCAAGCGCCGCATGATCACCAGCCGGGCGCTGGAGGATCTGAAGGCCTGGGCGTAAGGGTTCGGGCCGGTTGGAGCTGGCAGCTTTGAACGGCTGACAGATCTCGTGATGGGTCCCGGCTCAAGGCCGGGATGACAGCTGGTGGGTGGGGCGACATCGGGGGCTTATCCTGGGCGACACCAGGATCGAACCGTTAGCGGTTGCGGAAGGTCCACCAGGAGAGGCGGGCGATCTTGCGCCAGTCCGGGTCGTCGGGGGGCACGGCGAAAAGGCTGGCGGGCGAGTTGTTGATCTGCTGGAGTTGCGCCCTGAGCACGGCGATGGGGGCGAAGGCGGGGCGCAGGTTCGCGGGGAGGCCCGCGATGGCGGTTTCGGCCTTACCGAGGTGTTCGGCGGCGAGATCGGCGACTTGCCCCAGGGCGGCAGCGAGGCCTTCGCTTTCGGTGCCGGTGAAGATTTCGCGCTCCTCGACGCCATTGGCGGCAAAGATAGTCCAGGGCAGCATGATGCGCCCCTGGCGGGCAAGGACGCCAAAGGCGCGGCGATGGCCGATCAGCGCATGGGCGACGCCCAGATGGCCCGCGGCGTCGCCGGGCTCCACGGGCTTGCCGTTGTTGAGGACCATGGCGGCGAGCTGATAAAGGGTCGAAGCGGTTTCCCCAGCATAGCCCTCAAAGCTCTCAAGATCGGGCATGGGATCGTCGTAAAGGTCGAAGCGCCGGGCGCCGAGCAGGCGCTGCAGGGTTCCCACTGGGATGGCGTAGCGCTCGAGCGTGTCGAGCAGGGCATCGGCGACGGGGTTCTGGCGGAGTTCGCCATGGCCCTGCCCGTCCAGCGCATCGTTCCACCATTGCAGGCGAATTTCGCCGGGGGCCGGATTGCTGACACGCTCGCGGATGGCGGCGACTTCGGCGCTGAAGGCATAAAGGGCGGTGACGGCGTTGCGGTGCTCGCCCGTCAGCACCAGGGTCGAGAGGTACCGGTCGCGGTCGAGGGTGCGCAGTTCGGCGGCTGCGTGCGTGAAGCTTTCGCTGGGCGCAGAGCTGTCGCTTGACGGCATTAGCGGACCTTGTCCACCGCCAGCAGCGCGGCCCCGACGGCGCGTTGCTCGGCCAGGAGGACGTTGTAGGTGCGCACGGCACCGCCGGTGGCGATGGGTTCAACGATGATCTGGCGCTCGCGCAGGGCTTCGCGGATGCCGGGGGGAAGGCCGAAGATGTCAAAGCCCAGGCCAAACAACAGCACATCAATGGCGTCGGCTGCGGCGAAAACCGGGGCTAGACTTTCAAGCGTGATCTCGCCGGGTTGCGAGACGTTCCAGGCGTGCATGCCGGTGGGCAGGCACAGCAGGGAGCCGCGATGGGACAGGTCCGCAAAGCGGAAGCCGCCCTTGCCATAGGCGTCGATGCCGACCTGCTGAGGGTAAAAGCCGGTTTCGCCCACGCCCTCCGCCATCGCGTCAGACAGCCGCCCCATCGGCCGGCTTGGTCTTTTCGGCCAGGTCGGTGCGCTCGGCACGCGACTTGAGGCCGAAATTGATCAGGATCGGACCGCCGACGATGATCGAGGAATACATGCCCACGAGCGAGCCGAAGGTCATGGCGATGGTGAAGGAGCGGATCACTTCGCCGCCGAACAGCACCAGCGGGATCAGCGCCAGGAACACGGTGAACTGCGTCAGCGAGGTGCGCACGATGGTCTGATTGATCGACAGATCGATCAGGTCAGGCAGGGGCATGCTCTTGTGCTTGCGCAGGTTTTCGCGGATGCGGTCCGAGATCACGACGGTTTCGTTGAGCGAGAGACCCACCAGGGTCAACACCGCCGCGATGGAGGTCAGATTGAACTCCAATCCGGTAATGGAGAACAGACCGATGGTCATGATGATATCGTGCGTGGTGGTGGTGATGGCGGCCAGCGCGAACTGCCATTCGAAGCGGAACCACAGATAGATCAGGATGGCGCCCAAGGCGACGATCACCGCGATTACGCCCTTCCAGGCCAGTTCGCCCGACACGGTGCCGCTGACCGCTTCGGTGCGGCGGATCTCGTAGTTCTCGGTGGCCAGGGCATCGCGCACCTTCTGGACGGCGACCTGATCGGCATCCTGCCCGCCCTCCTGCGCCTGCACCCGCACCAGCACGTCTTCGGGCGTGCCGAAGCCCTGCACCTGAACTTCGCCCAAGCCGAGGCCTTCGAGCAGTTCACGCACGACGCCGACATCGGCTGGGCCGCCGACATGCTGCACTTCGATGGCGGTGCCGCCGACAAAGTCGATGCCGAGATTGAAGCCCTTGAAATAAGCGGAACCGATGGAAAGCACCGAGGCGATCAGGGAGAAAGCGATCACATAGCGCGAGATCTTCATGAACGGGATCTTGGTGCCGTCCGGAATGAAGCGGAAATGCTGGATCTTGAGGGTCTTGGGGCGCCGCGCACGGTACCACATACCAACGAAATACAGCGTGACCGTGTAGGAGGTGAACAGCGAGGTGATGATGCCGAGCGCCAGGGTAACGGCAAAGCCCTGAACGGGACCCGAGCCGAGGAAATACAGCACCACGGCCGCAACGAGCTGGGTCAGGTGCGAATCGACGATGGTGCCCCAGGCGCGCTCGAAGCCAGCATTGATGGCCTGGAGCGGGCTCTTGCCCGCCTTGATCTCTTCGCGCATGCGCTCATAGATCAAGACATTGGCATCCACGGCCATGCCGATGGTCAAGACAATGCCGGCGATGCCGGGCAGCGTCAGCGTCGCGCCCAGCATGGAGAGCGCGGCAAAGATCAGCACGATGTTGAGAACGAGCGAGATATTGGCGAAGACGCCGAACAGGCCATAGGCGATCACCATGAAGGTGATCACGAGCACGGCGGCGACGATACCGGCGGTGAGGCCCGAGCGGATGGAATCGGCGCCAAGGCTGGCATCAACGGTGCGCTCCTCGACCACATCAAGGGAGGCCGGCAAGGCGCCGGCGCGCAGCAGCACGGCGAGATCGCTGGCGCTTTGAGTGGTGAAGCTGCCCGAAATCTGGCCGGTGCCGCCGGTGATGGCCTGCTGGATCACCGGGGCGGTGATGACCTGCTCGTCCAGCACGATGGCGAAACGCTGGCCGACATTGGCCGAGGTGATCTGGCCAAAAGCCAGAGCGCCGCTGGTGTCGAAGCGGAAGGACACAACGGGGATGCCGCGCTGCTGGTCGTAGCTGGGCTGGGCGTCCACGAGGGATTCGCCGCCAAGGGCGACGTCTTCATAAAGGAGTTCGGCGCCGCCATCCTGGCTGGGCAGGATCATGGTGCCGGCGGGCAGACCCTGGGCCTCGGCCTGGGCGGCGGTGAGGCCGGGATAGACCATGTGGAAGGTCAGGCGCGCGGTCTGGGAAATGAGGTTCTTGAGACGCTCCGAATCGCCAAAACCCGGCACCTGAACGAGGACACGATTGGTGCCCTGGCGCTGAATGGAAGGTTCGGTGGTGCCCAATTCGTCGATGCGGTTGCGGATGACTTCGATGGACTGGGAGACCAGGGCCGAAGTGCGCTCGGTAACGCCTTCGGGGGTGAGCGAAACGGTCAGCTTGCCGTCGGGCGTCTGGCCGAAAGCGAGTTCATTGGCGCCGCCGGCGGCGAACAGCGAGCTGCTGATGGTGTTCTGCAGGCCCTGAACGGCGGTGCGCGCGGCTTCGAGCTGGGTCGGATCGGTCAGCTCGATGACAAGGCTGTTGGTAGCCGTATCGGTGGTGATGAGATTGCCGATGCCGTTCTGGTTGGCCAGGGTGTTGCGCACATCGCGGCGCAGGCTCTGGAGGCGTTCGGACACGATGCCCTGCTCGTTGACCTGCAGCAGCAGATGGGAGCCACCCTGCAGATCAAGCCCGAGCACCACGGTCTGGCGCGGCAGGAAGCTGGGCCAGTTATCCCTGACATTCTCGGGCAGGAAGCTCGGAACGGCAAACAGGATGCCCAGAAGGGCAACAATGGCGATAACAGCGGTGCGAACGGGCGAGAACTGCATTCAGGTGTCCTGGAGACGAAAAACCGGGGCAGAGCCCCGGTGCTGATCGTGTTTAGACGACAGGCTTGTTGTCGTTGACGGGCTCGGCCTTGGAGCGGACATCGGCGACCATGCCGCGCACCAGCTTGACCTTGACGCCCTGGGCGATCTCGACTTCGAGATCTTCGCCATCAATGGCCTTGGTGACCTTGCCGACAATGCCGCCAGTGGTGACGACGGTGTCGCCGCGCCGAATGGCCGAGAGCATCTCGCGTTGCGCCTTCAAGCGCTTCTGCTGCGGGCGGAAGATCAATAGCCAGAAAATCACCACCAGCAGCAGAATCGGCATCATCTGAATGAGGATGTCCTGAATTCCGCCACCGGCGACGGGGGCTGCTGCCGCCTGGGCATAAGCGGGCGTAACAAACATCGGCGAGCTCCTTTATGTATTCTTTTTTGGCTTGCTGGAGAACAGGCGCCTAGCGGAGTGACATGCATGGCGCAATTGGACGCAAATGTGGCCTGATGCACTTGCGCCCTGATCAAAATCGCGCGGACTATACAATTGCACCCCCGCGATTGCAAAGGCATTCAGGGCGAAACAGATTGCCGCGCCAACAGCAAAGGACACCCCCTTGACCAGCCAAGACTATCTCGCCGAAATCGCCCAATCGCTGGCCCGGATCGCCGAGGCGCTGCAGCCAAAGGATGACACGGCAGCCCACAACGCCGATCTGGCGAGCGCCGAAGCGTTTCACTGGGACGGGAACGCGGGGCGACTCATGGCGGTGCCGCGGGTGAGCCGGGTGCCGCTGGCGATGCTCAAGGGAATCGATGCGGTGCAGGATATCCTGTTGCGCAATACCGAGCAGTTCGCGCGCGGGCACGGAGCCAACAACGCCCTGTTGTGGGGCGCGCGGGGCATGGGCAAGAGCTCGCTGGTCAAGGCCATCCATGCCGATATCGCCGAGCGCAGTAGCGAGGGTTTCCTGCGGCTGGTGCTGATCGAGATCGCGCGCGAGGAGCTGGAAACGCTGCCGGCGCTGATGCGGCGGATCGCCCGGGAAGAAGCACGGTTCATCGTGTTTTGCGATGATCTGAGCTTTGACAGCGGGGAGACTTCATACAAGTCGCTGAAGACGATTCTGGATGGGGGGCTCGAGGGGCGGCCCGAGAACGTGCTGTTTTATGCGACCTCCAACCGGCGCCATTTGATGCCACGCGACATGATCGAAAACGAGCGCGCCACCGCGATCACCCCGGGCGAAGCGGTGGAGGAGAAGGTGTCGCTGTCGGATCGATTCGGGCTGTGGCTGGGATTCCACAATTGCGACCAGCCCACATTCCTGACCATGGTGCAGACCTATGCCGACCATTATGGGCTGGGGCTCGACGAGGATACGCTGCGGGCGCGGGCGATCGAATGGGCGGCAACGCGCGGGGCGCGGTCGGGCCGGGTCGCCATCCAGCTGGTGCGCACGCTGGCAGGCGAAATGGGCAAGGTGGTGTGAACCGCCCTGCCCTTCATGCAGGATAATCGTGGGCCCTGAGGCCTAGCCGGCAAGCAGCGGCATGGGATCGACCGGGGTCGCGCCCTTGCGCAGCTCGAAGTGGAGTTGGGGCTTGGACACCGAGCCGGACATGCCGGCGGCGCCGATGGTGTCGCCGCGATTGACCACGGCACCCTTGGCAACGCTCATCGACTTGAGGTGGGCATAGGCCGAGACATAGCCATTGGGGTGACGGATCAGGATCAAATTGCCGTAACCCTCGACGCCCGAGCCGACATAGATGACGGTGCCGTTTTCGGCCGCGCCGACCGCGCTGCCTTCGGCGGCTTCGATGTTGATGCCGGTGCCCTTGGAGGAGGCGAAATCGGTGAGGACGCGGCCGCTGACCGGCCAGCGGAACTTGTCATTGCCCGACATCGGCGGTTCGGCGGCCGGAGCGGTGGCGGTTTTGGCGGGCGCAGCGGCGGGCTGGGCCGCGGCAGGGGTGGTGGGCAGCGTGGCAATGGTGGTGGCGCCGGGCGCCGTGGTCGGCGCGGTACCGGCAGGGGCTACCGGGGCAACCGGAGCGGCGCTGGCCAGCTGGGTTACGGGAGCCGGCCCCTTGGCCGCCATCAGATCGGAGCGGCCGGGAATGATCACGCTCTGGCCGACGACAATCTTGTCAGGCGAGGACAGGCCGTTGGCCTGAACGAGGGCTTGCGTCGTCACATCATAGCGGCGGGCGATGGTATAAAGCGACTCGCCGTTGGCGATGGTGTGGGTATAGGCGCCATTGGTGTTGGCAACCGGCGCCGCCGCCATCTGGGTGCTGGCAGGCGCTGCGAGGTTGGAAGGCGGCGCGCCCATGGCAACAGCCGGAGGCAAGGGAGCGAGAGGGGCAAGGCTGGGCTGGGCTTGCATGGCGGGTTGTGTTCCCATTGAAGACTGTGAACTCAGTACTGGAAGGTCTTGGGACTGCACGGACGGCATCGAGCCCGCCGGCGCAACCGAACCCATCGGGGTCATCGGCTGAGAATAGCCGCCGACCGGCGCGTTGTTCCAACCGCCGCCGCCATTTACATTGGCGGGCGGGAGGAACTGACCTTCGGCAACATTGGTTCTGGCACCCAGGCTCGATGGCATGGGCTGGTTGAGTGAAGCGGGCGACGACTGGCCAACCGAGCTGGTCATCGTCGAGTCGCCAAAACTGCGGCTACCCAGGCTGGAACAGCCGGAAAGCGCTACGGCCCCGGCAAGAAGGCCTCCGATCGCGACGGCATTCTTCAACGCCCGGCGGGATACGCGTATACTCATCAATCTCATCCGTACGCGGCTACTCAACACGAGTTTGAATCTAGGGGCGTAAGGTAAAGACGAGTTTAAGGCCGTCGCGATTTGCTTAAAATGCGGCGGGAGTTTGCACTCGGGTAAGGTTAAGCGCCCGCAATGGATCAGGCGTTGGCGAGATCGAGCGCACCGGCAAGGCGGGTGAGTTCGGCGGCATCGGTTTGTTGCAGGCGCAGGGGCGTCACGGTGACGGCGTGGCGCTGGCGCAGCTGCTCGAAATCGGCGGCCGGATCGAGCGGCATGGGTGTTTCGGGAATGGCGACGAAGAACTTGCCCGGGTTATCACTAGCGTAATAGCGGAAGGGCGAGCGGGCAAAGCGCTGATGGGGCACCACGACGATGCCGCTGACCTGGTCGGGCGCGCAGGTGGGGTAGTTGACGTTGTAGTAAAGGTCGGGCCCGGGGGCGGCGCCCAGGATGGCGCGGGCGGCGGCGGCGCCATAGCGGCGGGCATTGGACCAATCGATCTCATGGCCCAGTTCGTAGTTGATGGCCTGGCTCATGGCGATGCCGATGGCGCCCTGCAAGGCGCCTTCACGCGCGCCGGCTGCCGTGCCCGAGCAATTGATGATGTCGCCCAGGTTCTGGCCGGCATTGACGCCGGAAAGCACAAGATCGGCCGGGCGATCGCCGAGAATGTGGGTCATGCCGGCGACGACGCAATCGGCGGGCGAACCGCCAATGACGGCGAAGCGGCGTTCGCCGCGCGATTCGATGCTCAATTCGCGCCCGAGCGTGAAGCGGTGCCCTGCCCCGCTTTGATTGCCATCGGGCGCCACGATCCAGACATCGTCGCTGAGTTCGTGCGCAATGGCCGCCATGATCTCGATGCCGGGCGCATCCACACCGTCATCATTGGTGATGAGGATACGCGGCCCCATCAGCGGGCGCCGAGCGTGGTCAGCCCGCCCATATAGGGCTTGAGGGCTTCGGGCACGGCGATGGAGCCATCTTCCTGCTGATAGTTTTCCATGACGGCAATCAGGCAGCGCCCGACCGCGGTGCCGGAGCCGTTAAGGGTGTGCACAAAGCGGGGGGCCTGCTTTTCACCGGCCGGGCGATAACGCGCATCCATGCGGCGGGCTTGGAAATCGCCGCAAACCGACACCGAGGAAATCTCGCGATAGGTGTTCTGCCCAGGCAGCCACACTTCGAGGTCATAGGTCTTTCTGGCCCCAAAGCCGATATCGCCGGTGCACAGGTTCATGACGCGGTAATGCAAGCCCAGGCGCTGCAGCACGGCTTCGGCACAGCCCAGCATGCGCTCATGCTCGTCGATCGAGCTTTCGGGCGTGGTGATCGAGACCAGCTCGACCTTGTTGAACTGGTGCTGGCGCAGCATGCCGCGGGTGTCGCGGCCGGCCGAGCCGGCTTCGGAGCGAAAGCACGGGGTGAGCGCGGTGAAGCGCAGCGGCAGTTCGCGCTCGTCGAGGATGGATTCGCGGACAAGGTTGGTGAGCGGCACTTCGGCCGTGGGGATCAGCGCCAGGCGGCTATCGCCATGGGGTGTGAAGAACAGGTCTTCCTCGAATTTGGGCAGCTGGTTGGTGCCGAACAGCGCTTCGTCGCGCACGAGAATGGGGGGCTGCACTTCGAGATAGCCGTGCTCGGTGGTGTGCAGATCGAGCATGAACTGGCCGAGCGCCCGTTCGAGGCGGGCGAGTTGGCCCTTGAGCACGACGAAGCGGCTGCCCGAGAGCTTGGCCGCGGCTTCGAAATCCATGCCGCCCATGGCTTCGCCGAGCTCGTAATGCTCCTTGGGCGCAAAGGTCAGATCGGGCTTGGGGTCCCGAGTTTGGGCGGCGGATTGGGGGGTGCCGTTGACGCCGAAATATTCGACATTGCCGCTTTCATCGACGCCATCGGGGACGTCGTCGAAGACGAGGTTGGGGATCACCGACAGCGCGTTGCGCAGCTCGAGTTCAACGGCGCGTTCTTCGGCTTCGCCCTGGGGAATGGCCTGCTTGAGGCGGGCGACTTCGGCCATCAGCTCGGCGGCGCGGGCGTCGTCCTTTTGCGCCTTGGCCTGGCCGATCTGCTTGGACAGGGCGTTGCGCTGTTCCTGCGCGTCGTTGAGGCGGGTGATGATGTCGCGGCGGCGATCATCGATGGCCAAGAGATCGGCAGCACGGACGCTGACGCCCTTGCGGCGGGCAACGCCCCGATCGAAAGCTTCAGCGTTGGCGCGGATCCATTTGATATCGAACATTGCCTGAGGGGTATGGACCCCACCTCTCCAAAGATTGTCGTGTTCCGGCAGGTGGTTGCCGGGCGCAGCCAAGCGCCCGAACCAGCCCCGGCGGGATTGATGGCTATCGGCCGGCTAGGACGAAAGCTCGGCCGCCCGAGCCGCTTCGGCCGCAGCACGGCGGCGCTCGATCATGCGCACCGAAATGATCGAAAGTTCGTAAAGCAGGTACATGGGGACGGCAAGACCGATCTGGGAAATGGGATCGGGCGGGGTGATGAAGGCGGCAAAGATCAGAATGCCGACAATGGCGTAGCGCCGGCCCTTCTTGAGCATGTCGACATGAATGAGATCGATCTGGGCCAGCAGGGTCAACACCACGGGCAGCTGGAAGCAGACGCCGAAAGCCAGGATCAGCGTCATGGCCAGGCCGAGATATTCCGACACGCTGGTGAGCATGCGGATTTCCTCGGTCTGCATGCCGGCAAAGAAGTGCAGCGCCATGGGCAGAACGAGGAAATACACCATCGCGGCGCCCAGGATAAAGAAGATGGGCGTGGCCACGAGGTAGGGAATGAAGGCGCGGCGCTCGTGCTTGTAAAGGCCGGGCGCCACGAACATGTAGATCTGGCTGGCGACAAACGGGAAGCCGAGGAAGATGGCGCCGAACAGCGCCAGGTTCAGCTGGGTAAAGAAGAATTCCTGCGGCGCGGTATAGATCAGCTCCAGATCGCCGGGATCGGCATAGATCGAGCGGTAAGGCCCGAGCAGGATATCGAAGATGCTGCCGGCGAACACAAAGCACAGCATCATCAGCGCCACGATGGCGATGGCCGAATAGATCAGGCGCTTGCGCAGCTCAACCAAATGTTCGAGCAGCGGGGCTTCGCTGCCGGCAAGTTCGTCTTCAGGCTGGGGAGCCGCGCCTTCGATCTTGAGCTTGTCGTCAGGCATGGTCAGCTGTTCTCAACCGGCGTGGGCGCGGCCGGGCTATCGGCGGGCTCAGTGGGCAATGCGGGAATGACGTCCCCCTCGCTCGGCTTTTTGGGACGCTTGCGCGGGGTCTTGGGCGTGGGCGCCGCCGGGGAATCGGCGGGTTCAGTGGGCAGCGCATCGGGGGTGGAGCCCGCCACCGCTTTGCGGGTGCGGGGCTTGCGAATCTTGGCCACCGGAGTGTCGAGGGCGGCAAGCTCGGTGGTGGTGACGGGCGCAGTGGGGGCGGGAACGGCTTGCACGGGCGCCTCGACGACTTGAGTGGGGGGCAACGGAGCCGCAGCCGCGGCCGCCGGAACAGCAGCTGGCGAGTTCATGCCGGCCGCGGCGCGAATCTCGCCGACCACGCTCTCGGCCGCAGGATTGGCCGGCTTGATGACACCACTCGGCTTGGGGCCGGTGGGCGTCATGGCATTGAATTCGCGACGAATTTCGTCGCTGGTCTTTTTGAGCGGCGCGGTGATGGAGTTGCGCAGATTGCGCACCTCATCAAGGCCCGTGGTTTTGTTGATCTCGCGCTGGAACTCATTGCCCATGCGCCGGACCTGGCCCAGGATCTTGCCCACGCGATGCATCACCACCGGCAGGTCCTTGGGGCCGATGACGATAAGCGCCACGACGCCGATGACCAGCATCTCTGTCCAGCCCAAGCCGAGCATGTATTGTTATCCTTGCTTGCGACGGCGTTGCCAATTGTCTGGCAGCGAACCCTTAGAGTTCGCGGGTTTTTTCCGCTTCGCGGGCTTCGATGTCGGCGGTGGTGGTGACCCGATCGACCGGCTTGTCGTCGTCGCGCATGCCCTTCTGGAAGGCTTTGATGCCGCTGGCCACTTCCCCCATCATGCCGGAAATCTTGCCACGGCCAAACAGCAGGATGACGACGACGGCCACAACGAGGATGCCCCAAATTCCTGGCGCGTGCATATATATCTCCCTTGAACACTGCCTTACGCGATAGCCCGACAGATAGAGCGAGAAATAGGTTTAATCGCGTCCAAACACAAGAACGTGTTCCCAATTGCCCACCGACAAGCGCGGGCAGCGCGTTGCGTCAGCCTTGATCCTCCTGGTCCGGGTTTTCCGGCGGGTCGTCATCGTCGCCCAGAGGAGGCTCAAAGCGAAGTGGCAGGGATGCAGGCGGGCGGGTGGTGAGAAGGCCCGCGCCCTTGAGATCCTCGAGCCCGGGGAGATCGCCCAGGCTTTGGAGGCCGAAGTGATCGAGAAAGGCTGACGTGGTGCCATAGGTCACCGGGCGGCCCGGAACGCGGCGGCGACCGCGCAGGCGGACCCAGCCGGTTTCGAGCAGGATATCCATGGTGCCCTTGCCGACGGCGACGCCGCGGATGCTTTCGATCTCGGCGCGGGTGGCGGGCTGGTGATAGGCGATGATCGCCAGCGTTTCGAGGGCCGCGCGCGACAGGGTGCGCGGTTCCTGCTGCTCGGTGCGCAACAGGAAAGCGAGATCGGGGGCGGTGCGGAAGGCCCAGCCATCGCCCCGGCGCACCAGATTGACGCCGCTTGTGCTGTAATGGCGGGCAAGCCGATCGAGCAGGTGCTCGACATCGGCGTTGGCGGGCAGATGGGCGCTTAGTTGCTCCCTGGTCAGGGGCTCGGCGGCGGCGAACAGCAGCGCTTCAAGGATGCGCAGCGCCGGATCGGGTGCCAGGGGATGTTCGTCGCTCACGCGCCCTGCCCTTCGCGGCGGCGCAGCAGCACGGGGCCGAACGCCTGCTCCTGGCGCAGCTCGACTTCGCCTTGGCGCACCAGTTCAAGGCTGGCCGCGAAACCAGAGGCGCGGGCGGTGGCGCGTTCCGCCGGATCGCCAAGAAAGCGCGCCAGATAGCCATCAAGGCTGATCCAATCGGAGGTGTCGCGCAGCAAGCTTTGCAACCGCTCGCGGGCGTCGGGCAGCGACCACACCGTGCGGGTGCGTGGCGCATAGGCAGCGGGGGCGACGCGTTCGCGTTGCGTGGCATAGGCCTTGAGCAAATCGAGCAGGCTGGTGTCCCAGTGTGGGCGGTGGGCGATTTCGACGGGTTCAGGCGCGCCGCGGGGGAGCACCTGCGCACCCAGACGAGGACGATCCCACAGGCTCGCGGCGGCGCGGCGCATGGCCTGCAGCCGCTGGAGGCGCCAATGCAGGGCGGCAGCCAGGGCTTCGCCGCTCGGCTCGGCATCGGCAGGCGCAGCAGGGAGCAGGAGACGGCTTTTGAGATAGGCCAACCAGGCGGCCATGACGAGGTAATCGGCGGCCGGCTCGATGCGCTGCTCGCGCTGTTCCTGGATGAAGGCGAGATATTGCTCGGCCAGCTGCAGCACGGAAATGGCGGCAAGATCGACCTTTTGCCGGCGCGCGAGGTCCAGCAGCAGGTCGAGCGGGCCTTCATAGCCCTCGACGTCGACGCGCAGGACCGCGCCCGGCTCGGCCTCGATCTCGGGCGGGATAGCTAGCCAGTCGTCGGCAATGCCCATTTAAAGGGTGAAGCAGTCGCCGCCGGCGGATTTAAGGCTGGAACACAGCTGGTTGGCATCGGCGGTGGAATTGGCCGGAACGCGAACGCGATAGAATATGCCCTTATCGCCCAGATCGACGCGCTGCACTTCCAGATTGGCGCCCTTGAACAAGGGGCCGTAGCGGCCGGCGATGTCGAGAGCGCTTTGACGGGCGGCGTCTTCGGTGCGTTGGGACGACAGCTGCACATAGGCAGGCGCATTGCTGAGCGGCATTGCGGCAGTCGCCTCGATGGCGGTCAGCGCGGGCGCGTTGGGCGATGGAGCCGCAGCAAGCGGCGCCGCGGTGGGCGTGGGCTCAACCAGCGCGTTGACCGGCGAGGTCGTGGCGGGAGGCGGCGGCAGGGATGTCGCGGCCGCAGGGGATGGCGGCAAGGCTGTCGTCGCGCCCCCCGGCCCGGCCAGCCCGGCCGGACGGTTGAGGGGAACGGGAGCAGTCTTGCCCGGGATGGGGGCGCCGCTGACATCCACGGCCGGCACGGTGGAGCCCGGCTCGACCGGGGTCACCGGCGGCGCTGCAGTCGCCTGCGGTTCGGGCACCGCCGCGGGCGCCGGCGTGCCGGCGGGCGTTTCATTGCCCAGGGTCCCCATAAGGCTGGGCGCGGCAGGATCGACGCCCGGAACCGCGGGAACATTGGGGCGATCCACCGGCAGCATGGCGTTGCCGGCAACGCTGTCATCGCCACTGACGATGGTGCCATCGGGCCGCACGGTGACGGTGCGGACCTTGCGGTTCACCACACCTTCGGCAGCGGGTTGAACCGGCGGCGGGACCTGCGTCACTTCGTTGACATCGGCCTGGTCGCGGGACACCAGCTGTTCTTCGGCGCCGGGAACCACGCCATCGATCTCGTTGAACACGACGGACTGCCCGACCGAGCCGGTTTCCTCAGCCGGGGGCGGCGCTTCCTTGACGGGGGTGGCATCGGCGGTCAACAGCGGGGCGGGACCGCTATCGCCGCCCATGCCCAGGACCCAATACAAACCGCTGCCCGCAACCAGGAGCACAACCAGCGCCACGGCGGGCCCGACCAGGGCCCGGCTCCAGCCAAAGGCGCGAGGGGGCCGTTCGGCACGGTCCGGCCTGGCGCGGCGAACACGCTCAGGCTTGGGGGCGCGCTCGGGCTTGGCACGGCGGCCGCGCGGCGCCGGCTCGACGGGTTCGGGATCTTCCACCCAGCCCACTTCCGCACCGGTGGCAGCCGCGGCGGCCAGAATGGCTTCATCGGCGCCCGACACGGCGCGCTGTTCGCCCGCGCTGCGCTTGGGCGGCAAAGTTGGCGTGGCAAGGCTGCGCAAAGCGGGGCTCGGCGCCGGACGCGCCGGTGCTGGATCCAGATCGACGCGGGCAGCCCGGCCGATCAGATCCTCGATGTCCCTTATGGGGTCGTTGGACGAGGCCTGGGGAGCGTCGGGGCGCGGTGCGGTTGCAGCGAGTGTCGGCAGTTCCGGCTCGCGTGCCGGCGCCGGATCGCGATGCATGGCAATCGGCGGGGCGCTCCATTCCGCATTCGGCGCAGCCGGCGGATTGGACGGCCGTGGCACGGCCGCGGGCATGGAGGGCTCGATGCGCGCGGCGGACTGGAACGGCGCGGGCTCGCGCCGGAGCTCGGGTACCATGCGCGGCTCGGCCACCGGCATTGCAATCCGGGGTGATTCCGGCTGGGAGGCGCCGGGCTCGGGCGCTTGAGACTGGAGCGGCCCCGGGGCAGGAGCAGGCTCGTGCAATTCGGGGGCGCCAAACAGCTCCGCGGCAATCAGATCGCCGATGGAGTCATGCTCGGGCGCAGATACTGGCTGAGCCGGCGCGGGCGGCGACGAGCGGGCGGGTTCGGGCTGAGCTGATGCAGCGTCGGGTGCCCCGAAGCCGAAATCGAAATCAAAGGGATCTTCAGGCGACTTGGGCGCAGCGGATGCGGGCTCGACTGCAAAGGGAGGGGCGGCACGCGAGTGGGCGGGCTCGGCCGGCGCCGGCGGTGCGGCGGGAATGGGCTGAGGGGCTGGCGCGGGGGTGAAGCGGCCGAAATCATAGCGCGAGGAAGCGGGAGCCGGCGTGGCCTGATCGGCCGCAGCGGCGCCTGCCCCGGGAACGCGCACGCCGGGAGGCGCCGGCGGCGGGCTGGGCTGGGCCGGAGTGGCGTCTTCGGCCATCAGCCGCGCGAGTTCAGCGATCAGATCATCTGGGGATGTGGACTGTGCGGCCATGGGCTGCGGTTTCGCTGTCGTCATTGGAGCAGCGCCCTCTAGGTTCCTGCAACAACCCCACTGGGGCTATTGGCGGCGAGACAACATAGTATTACGCCCGAATTATGAAAGCTCCTCGGGCGCAGTGACGCCCAGGATCGCCAGCCCGTTGCCAAGCACTTGTCGAACGGCGTCAACAAGAGCGAGCCGGGCCACCGACAGCTTTGGATCGTCAGCATTAACAAAGCGTAAGCGCGGGTCCTCATTGCCCTTGGCCCAGAAGCCGTGAAAGGCCGCCGCCAGCTCGTGCAGATAAAAGGCGATGCGGTGCGGCTCATGGGCGAGCGCAGCCGCCGCCACCGAGCGCGGCCAGGCGGCAAGGGCCCGGATCAGCTCGAGATCGGCCGGGGAATCCAGCCGTTCCAGCTCGGCGGCGGCGAGCGCGGCAGCCGACACATCGGTGCCCGGAATGTCGCGTGCGGCGGTGCGGAACACCGAGAAGCTGCGGGCATGGGCGTATTGGACATAGAACACCGGATTGTCGCGGGTTTGCTCTTTCACCAAAGCAAAATCGAAATCCATGGCGGCGTCGTTGCGGCGGAAGAGCAGCATGAAGCGCACGGCATCGGCGCCAACTTCCTCGACCACATCGGCCAGGGTGACGAGATCGCCGGTGCGCTTGCTCATCTTGAACGGCTCGCCGTTCTTCATCAGCCGCACCAGCTGGCAGATCTTGACGTCCATCTCGGCGGCGCCTTCGGAGACCGCCTTGACGGCCGCTTCCAGGCGCTTGACGTAACCGGAGTGATCGGCGCCGAGCACATTGACCATGTGCTTGAAGCCACGCAGATATTTGTTGCGGTGATAGGCAATATCAGCGGCAAAATAGGTGTAGCTGCCATCGGACTTGACCAGCGCCCGATCAACATCGTCGCCCCAATCGGTGGCGCGGAACAGGGTTTGCTCGCGGTCTTCCCAATCCTCGGGAGTCTTGCCCTTGGGGGGCTCGAGGCGGCCCTGATAGACCATGCCCTTGTCGCGCAGCCATTGGAGGGTGGAGTCGATGTCGCCCCCCTGCCCGTGCAGCGTCTTTTCAGAGAAAAACACGTCGTGATGGATGTTGAGCTTGGCCAGATCGGACTGGATCAACTCCAGCATGGCGACAAGGACGCGCTCCTTGACCAGAGCCAGGGCTTCGGCTTCGGGCATGTCGAGCAGCTTGGGGCCGAACTCGGCGGCCAGA